>NZ_JBFTXJ020000010.1 GCF_041379945.2 Aneurinibacillus sp. REN35
CTCGTCGGGCTCATAACCCGAAGGTCGCAGGTTCAAGTCCTGCCCCCGCAACCAAAATATCATCCGTACTACGTCGAATGAACAACTTTGACGGATGAAATCAGTGGTACTTGAAAAGTGCAACCAAAATATTAATTTACAAAAGTGAAATGCAGCCCTGGTGCTCATTCCAATCGCTTTTGCGGAACCCATAATAATTAACATAATAGTCATCATAGCGTTGCGTCAAAAAACGTTTTTACATAAAATCATGGAAAGCATATGCTTTGCATATATTGATGTATGAGTGTATATCGGGACGTGGCGCAGCTCGGTAGCGCGCACCCTTGGGGTGGGTGAGGTCGCAGGTTCAAATCCTGTCGTTCCGACCAGTTGTTTTACATAATGGGAGTATAGCCAAGTGGTAAGGCAAAGGTCTGCAAAACCTTTATTCCCCGGTTCAAATCCGGGTACTCCCTTCATATTATCCTCAAAAAAATATTGCGAAATCCTTTAAAATATGATAGATTTTAGAGGTTGATGCAAAAAATGCGGTCGTGGTGGAATTGGCAGACACGCTATCTTGAGGGGGTAGTGGTCATACGACCGTGCGAGTTCGAGTCTCGCCGACCGCACCATATATCTCATCTGAACAACGTCGAATAGACTTCACAGATCAGATGAAATTATACATAAGTGGACTCATAGCTCAGTTGGTTAGAGCGCTACGTTGACATCGTAGAGGTCGTTGGTTCGAATCCAATTGAGTCCACCATACATAAAATGATGAAGCCCTTGATCAATCAAGGGCTTTTTTGATGTTTAGAAAACTTTTTGCCACTAAAACTAAACGATGTAATGTTTGTTTGGTGACAAATTTGGTGACATGGTGTCATTTGGTGACCGATATAAGGTTATCGAATCTGCTTGCAGCTTCTTTTTGCATGTTGGGCATAATATGAGTGTAGGTGTCCAATGTCATCTGGATTTTGCTATGTCCTAACCGTTCCGATACTACTTTGATATGCTCGCCTTGTTTTAGCATCAAACTTGCGTGCGTATGCCGTAAATCGTGAAAACGGATTTGTGGTATTCCCGACATTTTAATTAACTTAAGCCATTCCCGACGTAAATTAGCAGGATTTACAGGTGTGCCTGTAGTTGAACATACAACCAATCCATACGGGTTATAGCCAGCATTGTTTTGATGTTCTTTTAAAGCATCTATAGTACTTGGTGAAAGAGCTATACTTCGTACGCTTGTTTTGGTTTTAGCCCCTACTATAATGCTTTTACCGTTGTGGGCGAGAGTTTGTGTAATGTAAAGCAAACCTTTATTCAGATCAACATCTTTCCAACTCAATCCTAAAATTTCGCCTTGCCTCATACCTGTCATAATGGCTAAGAAAAATGTCATATAATAAGGGCTTTCTTTAGCTGTAGACAAGAACTTATTGACTTGGTATACATCCCAGATAGTTAATTGATTTTTGTTTCTTTTAGGCTTATCAATTAGAGAGGCTACATTTTTAGGGATAAGCTGCATCTTTACAGCGGTGTTTAAGGAAGCATTAACAATACTGTAAATACGCTCTACTGTAGCATCGGCTAATTCCTTGCTACGAATATTTGAAACAAATTTCTGAATAGAGATAGGAGTTAGTTTATCCAGTTGTGTATGACCAAGAACAGGCAATATATGTGCTTTAGCGTATATTTCATACATAGTGAAGGTTTGTACACTTAACGAGTGTTTTTTACCTTCTAGCCATTCATGCAGGTAAGTTCCATACTTCATACCTGAAGGCTCTACATATGTTCCACTATTTACTTCATGTAACAATTTAGTTAATGCTTGCTGAGCTTCCTTTTTTGTTTTAAAACCCCGTTTTTTTTTCCGTTTCCTTTTACCGTTCTCATCTTTACCTAAATCGACCACGTAAAACCAACTGCTTCCTTCCTTATCGACAGTTCCTTTCAACTAACTTCCTCCTAACATTGCCCCTTACAATGCCAGAAGATTCCGCTTCTGTTTAAAAGCCTATCTTAGCTCAATTTAATTGTCAAATATAGAATAATGACATAAAATAATAATTTAAAGTATGAGAGTGAGTATAATAGTTGAACAGGTTATGGTAAAGAAAATTTTTAATGCATAAATAAGATTAAAAATACAAAGTGAAAAGCTTATTAAATCGCATGGACGACGATATATATTTTCGCTTAAAAGTCTAATTATTATAATAATTTTGTAATGTAAAATTATAGTGACAATAAAAATTAAGACAATAGTAAATAATAAGAGGGAGGGGCTTAAATGCTTGAGTTTGATTTATTTAGGAAGAATCTAAAACTCAGAGGATATGTAAAAAGAGGGAAAAAGAATAAAAAGTATCATATTTTAACAGCAAAACAGCCTTTAGCTGGAGCACTACAGTATGAGGTTATCATACTTAAAAATCATCAGGAAATAGCTCGAAGGGTAGTAAAAGGAAAACAATCTGATTATCTCTTAACTCCCACTAAAAGGGAGAGCGTGAAGTTGCTTTTAAAACAATATCCAGACGTTTACCTTAATGAAATTGTTATGTTGCATTATAAACAGGATAGGCCAAACGGAAGTTTATGGGATAATGATGCTAAGTGCTTGGAGGAACTTTATTATGAATACAAGAGGTAAAGATATAGATTCTATTTACTTATGAGAAGGCTATACGTGTTTACTTTTGTTATTTACTCAAATTTACATCTTGATTTTTCGGAAAAAAAGATATATAATAAAATTTTATTGAAAAAAATAAAAAAATATGGTATACTGTATTATAGAGAGTAAAAGAAGCACTTAGTGAGGGTGCTTCTTTTATTTCTAAATGATTATTTTGAAAGGTAGGTGCATCTTTTTGAAAAAGTAAAATTAAATAGTCGTTTAATGCAAGGATTGTAAAATTACGTAAATCAAAGAAGCAAGGGGAGGTTGCCTTTAAAACCTGATAATAGGAATAAAAAGCGAAGAGCTAAACGTGATTAAAATTGCTATGTAAATAGTACTAAAACAAAAATAAAGAATAATAAAAACTAAAGTATAGGTAACATATCCTCTTTATTCGGGATTTACAAGAGTTTTCTCGAACAAAAGGAGGATTATTATGAAGTTAAATGCGGAACTTTTTTTAAACAAAATTTTTAGTGAAAATGAACTTATTAATTTTAGATGTTTAAAAAGTGGCCAAACATCAAAGGATATAAAAGATAAATATAACTTTGAAGTTATTAATCAACTTGGAAAAATTAATGAACAAGACTACGATATATATTTTGTAGTTAATAGTGGCGGATATAAAAGTGAAGAAATTCACAAAATTAATGCAGTATTTATCGATTTAGATTGCGGAAGAGATGAAAATAAAAACTACTTCTCAATAGAAATAGTACAACAATATAAAATTAAAAAACTTAGTGAGATACGTAAATTTAAACACAGACCTACAGCTATTGTAGAAACAAGAAACGGATTGCAAATATTTTGGAAGTTAGTTGCAGGTACAACAAATGAACAATTTGCGCAATGTGAAGAACTGCTAATAAAATATTTTGATGCTGATAAACAAGTTAAGAATATAAATAGAATAATGCGTGTTCCAGATTATTATTGGTGTAAAGACCCTAATAATAAATTCCTTGCAACGTTAATTGAGTTTAGCAATGTAGAATATGCCATTCAGGATATAATAGATGCTTTACCAGAAGTTGAAATTGATAGTAAAGGTGTCTATGATAATCAAAAATATAAATATTATTATTCTATCCCCGACACCAAAACTCCTAATATAGACCTTATCAAACAAAGAGATATCGAAAAGCTTCAAACTAGGTTAAATCCTCAATCTATAATCTTACACAATCATAAAGAAGTATATGACTATCTAAAGAAGCGAGACCTACATGCTTTTTTAGGTGTATACGGAAATTCTTTTTCGTGTGTTGTTCATGAGGATAGTAATCCAAGTGCAGGAATAATAGTTAATAAAGAAACAGAACATTATGTCTATAATTGTTTTAGTGATAACTGTGGATATAAAGGAACAATTATAGATATAGCAATGGAACTAACAGGATTAGATATTCACGATGTATTACGTTTTTTACGTCAAGTATACAGAGTAGAATATGCTGAAACGGAATGGCAGAAGGAAAGAAAAGTTATTATAGAGGAAAACAAAAGATATATATATGGAGAAGAACTACGGGAAAAATACCCCAATTTAGAAAAGAGACTAAAGAGGTATATTAATTACTTATTTATCTTCAATGAAATAGCGAAAGAGAAAATAGTAACAGAGAATTTTACAGATGGAGATGGAAATCCTGTATTTTTTTCCTCTTTACCTTATATTGCGCAAAGATGGAATAAAAATGATGAAAAGAGAACAGGTAATATCATGGCTTTATTTGCATATTTAGGATTAATAAAAAAGTTATCAGAAAATGAAATTCCAGACTTTTTGTTGAAGAGAGCAAGACACGAAGCAGCCAAAAAGAAAACAAAAAATATAGTTTCATTCTACTCTGTTCCTCCATATGATGAAAGACTTCTATCATTTGCGGAGTTTAAGGCAAAAGAGTATGAAGAGAAGGGCTTTACCATGAAGGGGTGGAGTAGAGAAATGTTGTTTCGAGCATTAGGTGAAGATGAAGCTAATAGAGTATATCCTCAGATGAAGGGAAGAAAGATTTCCAATTACAGTGAAAATCTAACACATGAGATTGAACAAGTTGTATTTTCCTTGATAAAGGAAAAAGGCTGGGTAAGGGAAAAAGAAATCATAGAAAATTTGAATTATCAGGGTAAAAGCGCACATATACAAACTCAAATAAAAAGGATTATCCCTGAGATGGAAGAAAAGTATGGATTGATTAAAGCTCGTCTTAATAAAGAGTTAAAGGCCAAGTTTAGTATTGAGATTGAAGGATATCCAGTTATAATTTATCAGGAGAAACAGATGAAGTCGCATCTGCTATCTCTAAGGGAACTGTTTTCTATAAAAATGTTGGGAAATTGTAAGCAGGAATGTAACTGAGTAAGTAACATGCATGATGTGTAAAAGCTTTTGTTCTAAAAATATAGTTTAACAAGGCCGATGTTCTCTAAAAGAATGTTGGCCTTTTCGTCTATTATGTTTTCTAGATAAAGCCTAAGTTTTATTTGAATTAATGGATTAAAGATGCTTTTAACAAAAAAGGGGGCGGTGTTTTAACTAAATAGTCACATTGATGTTGATAATAAAGCATAAGGATATATAAAACGAGACCTGTTTTTTATCTGTATCGATTCGATATCTATTCCCCTAACATTAAAAAACATATGTATCTATCGGGATAAATGAAAGCATAAAAATTTGATCGGTATATACGATAAGATTACGATAATGATTTATTACTAAATAGGCATGAAAATTCATATAACGCTAGGATAAAAGACTTGTTATAGTGTAATATTATAATATGATAATGGATATTATTGGTTTGTTAGTATCTTTATTGCAAAATATCTTACTACAGGTTAAAAAGAAATTATTTCCTGTCTTTAAGTTAAGGGGGAATAACTAATGGGCGAGTTAGATATTAACTTGGAAGATCAATTAGATCATATAATTCAAAAGATGGATGTAGAAGAAAGACAAGCTGATAGTTCTATAAAGGGTTATTTTTTTCAAATACATATCACGCTTAGTGAAGTCTTAGCCTGTGTAGATGAAGATAGAAAATTCTATATTGAAAAAGTTGAAGATATATTAGAAAAGACTGATGTTATAAAACAGGATGAGAAAATAAATATTATCCAAGTCAAACATCATGAAACACAAACTTATGATTCCACCTACACAGAGGCTATATTGTATTTTTATAAGAATTTCCTTATCGCTAAGATAAATAGATTATCTCAGTACTTCAACTTTACTCTAGTAAAATATGATTTATCGGGCGAAAAGGATATAGGTACAATCTTTACTAAATCATTAGCATCAACTTCTAAAAAGGCTTTGAAGTTAATAGATGAGATTAAGGATTTAGAAGAAAAGTTAGGGTTAACTCGTCAACAACTTGAGAGTGAGTTTGTAACATCTTGTACTATATTAAGTGCTGATGATCTAGAAACTACAAAAGGAATGAATGTAACACTTATAGAACAGATGTATAAAGGTGATTCTAAAAAGATAGGACTAGCCAAAGATTTTTACGGTTGGGCTTGGGTTTATATAATAAATAATTTTTCTATAAAGGGTTTTTTTATTAGCAAATCTATTTTAAGGGATTTATTTGAAGAAAAGATAGAAGAGATAAAAGGTTACTTAAATGATGAGAATTGGGTATTAATGGATAAACAATTCTATGGATTAAATGTAAAAATAGATGAGTTAAATAATAAAATTAATGAGAGTAATCAAAATAGCAAAGTACTTATAGAAAAATATAATCAGCAACAGAGCACAGATGCTAATCGCAAGATACTTAAATTAATTCGTGACTGTGTTTCTGAAATTGAAACTTCTATTGAAAACGATGGATATGATGAAGAATTAGAATTGTATGATTATCAAACATTAGGAGAAATTCTAATAAAAGCTCTTAACGAAATATGTGAGTTTATAATAAGAAAGTTAAATAATGAAGAAAGTCAATTTTGTTTTTTTATTAGTCTTATTCCATCCTATGTAAATGAACAAGAGTTTAGTTTAGAAAAAGCAGATTATTTTTATAAACATGCTAATGATATTAAAACGTTTATTAAAAGAGTTCTTAAAGTCTACTATTTTAAAAAGTATACTGAACAAAAAATTAATAAAGTAGAGGAAATATTTCAATTTATAGATAAGGGCTATTGGATGATTCAAGATCCAGATAATCAAGGATATTATGTAAACCTATTAGGAGGGGAAGACACTTCAAGCAGGACATCTCAAGTTAATATGCTTATGAAGAAATATAGATATTATTATGGTAACAATTTTCCTGATTTAGTTCTTTTAAGAGGTAATAAATATGGTCGCATATCAGAAATAGATATTACTAAAGGAAACAACGTAGACATTCTAGATATGAGAAGAAGAATAGATAGAAAAAAAAGGGATGTATTTTTAAAATGTATAGGCTGTTTAAATGAAGATAACTATGAGAATTACCATACATGTAATAATATATTCAAATTTGGATGTGAAGTTAGAAGATGAATCTAGAGAATAGGGTTAAGGGAGAATTTAGTCAAGATTTTGTAGAAGATTCTACACTGCTTGGGGAGAGGAGCGAAATCTTTAATTTTATTTTTAAAAACCAATATGAAGTTTATTTTATAAAATACATAAATGAATTAAAAAATCCCGAAGAAATATGGGAATACGAGAATGAAATTTACGATTATCAAAGTAACAACATAAGTAATAATAATGATTTTATTTATAACCTAAACTTTGTTGTATTTGCTAATAAAATAAATGAGTCAACTAGGAGAATATTAGAACAAGATAAATATACATCAAAAAAAATTATTATAGACGTTAATAATTTTGATGAGGATATAGAACTGCTACCATTTAAAAGAAGGTTGTTTGATAAAACTGATTTTGATAAAAGTCTGGATGAGTTAATTATTGCAAAGTGTGCTAAGTTAAAACCTGCAAAATATATATTGGATTACCTGAAAACAGAGGAAATAAATGAAGAAAGTATAGATAAAATACTTGATATTTTAGGTGATAATAATGATTGATAACAAAGGTTTTAGATTACTTAGTGTTGAAATTGAAGGCTTTAGAGGTTACGAGAAGAAAGTGGAATTTATATTCCCAACAGACAAAAGATTTTTTTTGTTTACTGGGTCTAATGGATATGGAAAAACGACATTTTTTGACGCTGTTGAGTGGGCTTTTACTGGAAAGATAGAAAGGATTATAGAAAATATTGAGATAAAAAAAGATAAAAGAAATCCGTCCGAACAAACCATAATAAACAATATAAATAATGAGAGAAACAAAGTGTTAGCTAATGTCAAACTAAAATTTTATCTAGATAAAGAACAATATGAAATAAAAAGGAAAAGTATAGAATATAAAAAAGACTACTTAGAAGAAAATACTAGGATATATCTTATTAGGAAGCAAGAAGAAATAGAAAAAGATAATCAATGGATTAATTCTTTATTCCGTGATGAGAGCTTAAAAACGTATGATTTTGTTGAAAAGTTTGCTAGTTACCATTTAAGTTCGCATGAAAAAAATCTAAGGATTTTACAAAAGAATAGAGAAGGCATCCATAGTATGCTTTCTATTTTGTTTGGAGAAAATAAATTTGATACTTACCGAGACAATATAAAATATATTGTTGAAAAGACTAGGGAAAGGTACGAAGCAAAAAACAATGAATATATTAGCTTTTTTAAAAAAAGCAAGGCTATATTAGACCAGGATTATAGTATCGACAACATAAATTATTATATAAATAAGTACAATGAAAACTTGATTCTTCATGAAAATCAACTGGGTTATGTTGAGGTGATTAATGGAGAGTTAGCAAATCGGTATCAGTTATTAAATGAAATTGCTAATCTAAAAAAGAATGAGGATAACTATAAGAATTATAAGATATATATAAAAGCAAAGGATAAAGAGAAAAGTTATCTTTTATTTGTTAAAAATATAGAAAATAGATTTAGTGATGTGAAAAATTTGCTTTATTACGTTAGAAATGGATTTCAAACATTAGAAGAAAAACAAAATAAGCTAATAGATGTTAAGTTGAGATTTAATAAATTGTTAACTGACATTAAAGAAAACAAATATAAAAATGGACAATTAGCAATACTTGATTATCTAAAATATGAAATGAATTATGAAACTAAAAAAATTGAAGCTGATTTTTCAACTGATTTTTCAAAAACTTTAATGGAAAGAGAGATAAACAAGGAACGTATTGAGTTAATAAGTAAAAATAAAAGTGCTTATAAAACTGAGAATGATAACTTAATTAATCTTATTTATTATGCAGAGAAACATATTGAAAGAGTAAATGAAATAGAAAGTTGTCCGTTATGCAAACAACAAGTCAATTTAATGAAGTTAAAAGAAGTAATAAAGCAGTCTCAAGAGCTTTTTAGTAAATGGGATAGTGAAATTGCGGAACTAACTGATAAACAGAAAAAATTAAGTCGAAAAATAGAAGAAATGAAAACTAAGCTTAATACTGAGATAGAAGAGGTTTTAAGCTTTATAGAATGTGAAATAAATAAATGCTTGGAAATAATTCGTAAAAAGAATGAAATACAAAAGTTTAGGATAGATTGTGAGAGATATGGAATTTCTATGGGAGATTTAAACGAAGAGGTGATTAAAAGAGAAAAAAGAAGGATGCAAGAAGAGATGGAATTGGCACTAAGAGAAGTAGACTATGAAAAGATAAGTTTAGAAGAGATCGAGGTTAGAGAGTTTATTTCAAGATATGAACCTAGCTATATTAAATATGCTCATGTCTTACCTAGTATTGACTCAGAAATTTTAAATAAAAAAATTTCATATTTAGATAAAATACAAGGCAACACTACTTACCTAACTATAAAAAAGCAAATGGAAGATTTGAAAGAAGAAAGGGATATCTTACAAAAAAAATTAGACGTTATAAAAAAAATAAGGACAAAAATAAATAATGCTATTAATGAATTGGAGGAAACCTATAAAAACGATTTAGAAGAACCTATTAACTATGTCTACAAAAAAATTAATAGACATAGTAATTTTTCTGGGATAAATATTTCTCTTTTAAATAAAGGGGTTAACAAGAAAGCAGATACAACTGTCGGAGATGTAGAAAATTCGGTTAATCTTTCCAACATTCTCAGTTCTGGTCAAATAACTACGGTAGCTTTAAGTTTCTTTCTAGGGATTGCTTTTAAACAGAACTTTTCTAGATTTAGGGCATATTTTTTCGATGATCCAATACAGCACATGGATGATTTAAATGTTTTATCCTTTGTAGATTTGTTAAGGGTTCATTTAAGTGATTATAATTTTGCTAATCAAATTTTTCTCTCAACATGTAATGAAGATATTGAAGGCTTATTCGTATCAAAAATGAAACATTTTAATGTTGGAATAACCAAATATATCTTTAAAAATTATAGTGAATACCACGTTGTGAATTATTAATAATTCTAACCTGAAACGAATAGGAGAATTTATGTGTTATTCTAATAAGTCTAATTTAGTACTTTATTGAGCTCGTATCAAAATAGTTAGAAAATTAGGTTTTAAGAATTGAATTATACTAACAAACAATTGGGAGTGGCTGTTTGACTCCACATGTGTCTAATACGAATGTTGAAAATTGGATATTAGTCTCTGGGCTAAAAGTAAATAGAATAAAGAGGAGAGCTAATCTAAATTGGGAGTTTTTTGTTATGGCATAGTGAATAGTAAATTAAAATACTGAGATAGTGTTTATTTTATTCTGGGCGGTACAACTAATAATGTGGATCGGACAGTTATGCTGAAATGATTTATTAATTGATATAGTATATGATAAACCAGACGCTATTTATAAAAGTAAAGGCGACAGTATAGATACTTGCCTTGCCGCTTAAATATACTGATCTATTTATATTTCACTGTTTCTTCTAACTTTGATGAATGATTAATTATGTTATAAAAAGGTGATATTTAAGCATGTAGTTCTTTGACATCGTTATCAACATAGTTAACCTAAATAGCTGCATGCTTAATATTCCTGTATCCTAGAATAAACTGTACTTGAAATACATTTATTTTACCTAAAGAATCTTAGTTATTTAACGACAGAAAATAAAAATATAGATAAGAAGCGGAATCAATTAGCATTAAGGGAGTTTTATATTGATGAAGCTTGGTGACATTTTGGTGACAAGCATTAGTGATATTAATTAAGATTCAACCTGATAATATATAGAAAATCCAGTGTTTATATGGCTTTCTCATAGCTCAGTTGGTTAGAGCGCTACGTTGACATCGTAGAGGTCGTTGGTTCGAATCCAATTGAGTCCACCATACTTATAAACACTCAAACCCTTGGTATATAAGGGTTTTTTTGATGCCTATAAAGAGAAAGGACCGCTAAGTAAGCGGGTCTTTTTTGCGTTTGGTGTGCCAATGGTGTGCCGGCAGCAGTTAAAATAACATCGTCTCAAGTTTCTCAGCCGCTTGTTTTTACATGTCTGGCAGCACATGAGAACACACATCGAGGGTCATAGCAATGCTGGCATGTCCTAGCCGTTCACTGACGACTTTCGGATTCTCCCCCGCTTTGAGAAGCAGTGTAGCTCAGGTGTGCCGCAAATCATACAAGCGGATCGTTTCCGGTAATCCGGCTTCTTTGAGCCTACGCTCCTGATTCTCAATCATCTTGTGTTTCTGCAGCACTCTCACAACAGAAGCAGGTATCGAAATGGTGCGACGGCTGCGGGAGGTTTTTGGTTCGGTTAAAGACCATCCCTTGCCTCTGGTAACAAGGGAACGCTGCATGTGAATCTTATCCTCTTCTATAATACATCCCCACTTTAAGCCTAGAGCCTCACCAGGGCGCATTCCGGTCGTCAGCATGAGTGTAAATAGGGCAAACCACCGGTTCGATGCTGCTGCTTCACGCAAATGGAAAAGGTACGAGCCATATTTTCCACTCGTAAATCTTGCGGCTACCAAATTTCATTTTCTACGTAGAGATTTTCAATCCAACATTCTTATTGAGATAGCGAGCAGAATAGAGTAGAGCAGCCTTCCAACCCCTGAAAGCATAATTGAAACATTTATATTGACCAAACGTTCATTCATTAATAAAATACTAATAAATCCTAAGCGAAAGTTCATAGAGGATTGGCAAATGGAAATACAAATTTTTAGGCAATAGTAAGTGGCAGCATGGACTCATCCGAAAGAAAGCTGCTCTTTTATTACCGAATTTTAGGAGGGTTGACTTAGCCGTGCCTCGTACCCCTGCAGAGAATGAACGGATTCGACAAGCAGCAAAAGATAAAATCCATGCAGCAGTCATGACGCTTTTCGTAAAAAAAGGCTACCACGCTACCTCTATCAACGATGTAGCCAAACAGGCCCAAATATCGAAGGGTCTGCTTTACAATTATTATAAAGGAAAGGAAGAACTTCTGGAGGCTATGGTCCAGATCCGGATTAGAGAAATAGCAGAAGTAATGGAGGCCGCCGGTAAGCTGAAGACGCCGGAAGAGCAGCTTCGTCATATTGTCGAGGGTGCAATAGATAACGTGTTCCGGCAGCCGGACGTATATCGATTTTACTTGAATTTGCAAACACAGCCAGAAGATGATCGTATACTTGCCGTCTATAGTGAGCAGTTGAACGAGGCGGCTCGTGAGCAGTTTGAACGGCAGTGCAAAATGTTTGAACAGCTTGGGGTGAAAGAACCCAGATTGAGATCGCTCTGTTTTTCTGCAGCACTTCATGGTGCGATGCTGATGATGACTACGTACTCTAAGGGAATTTTGGTTGATGAGATCAAGGAACAGATTGTTCGAGATTTTTGTGTCCGTCCAGCATAATAAATATGCATTTTATCATCCGAACAAGGAGGAGTTAAATAGTGATGGAAACACGAATTATGAAAATTGATTTGAATGGTCTTATATTTCAATATCGCGAGACTGGGGACCCATCTGCACCCCCGCTTATTGCCCTTCATGCGTTAGGTGAAAACGCAGAATCCTGGGATCAAGTTGCTGCTGTGTTAGGGCAAAATTACCGTGTATTGGCTTTGGATCAACGCGGGCATGGCGGCAGTACAAGGACGGGTATCTATTCATTTGAACTGATGTGTGAAGACCTGCATCTTTTTGCAAATGAAATGGGTCTAGAGCGGTTTACATTAATCGGTCATTCAATGGGTGGAACCGTATCTTACCTCTTCTCGGAAAGATATCCAACAAGGGTCGAACAGCTCGTTATTGAGGATACTCCTCCTCCATTCTTTGATAAGAAGATCGAAATACCACCAGAACCATCAGAAGACCTGCCGTTTGATTGGCTCGTAATATCCTCGATTTTACAGCAACTCAATGAACCCAATCCTGAGTGGTGGGCGCGTCTAAACGAAATAGTTTCACCAACACTTATAATAGGTGGGGGGGCCACTAGCCACGTTCCTCAAGAAAAATTGAAAGAGGTTTCTGAACGTATTCCTAATTGTGAACTCGTGACAATAGAAGGCGCTGGACACAATGTTCATCATGCCAATTTCCCGGCTTTTTTGGCTGTAGTTAAGCCTTTTTTGAACTCTCAGATGCAACGTTCTTGATAGGTGAAAATAACATTGGAAAGAGCTCTATATTTTATGCTTTAGAATACCTACTTAGCAATAAATAGTCTATTCAAGAACAGGAGTATTTCCAAGTTATCGATATTGATACACAAATGGATAAAAGGGTAAATAAAAGTCTGGTTGACAAGATAGTATTAACAGCGGAATTTAGGAATTTACCTATAGAAGCGCATGAGTGGAAATGATTTATTGGTATATAAGAGTTTTTTTGATGTCTACAAAGAGAAAGTCCGCTGATTTAGCGGGCTTTTTTGCGTTTGGTGTGCCAGCAGCGGTTAAAATAAAATGGAAACGGAGGACTGGGGAGCGAATCGTATCGGAAGTGATCAAGGGGGAACGCAGGATACTGGAAGGTTTGATGTTCGGGGAGAGAGTGAACTAAATGGTTGCCTACCTGGTATATCCCGACAACATTTTATAAAATTAAGCGGCTAATGCTGGCAAAGCTGGTTGCCCTCATAAAAAAACGCGAAAGACCAGCTATTGGTTTCGCTGCAGGAACGGGAAGCACAAAGGGAAGAAGGGGATGAACAAACAGGTGCAAAATCAGATGCTATATCACCTGCTGCAGTATGTAGAATATCGGCAGCAGGTTGCTAGCCTGGACCGACGAAAAGAAGGCATCTTATAGGAAATGAGGAGCAGTGCAGCAAACTGACAGAATGTTAGAAAGAAGTAGAAGAAATGTCGTATTAGATCGGTGTAATTGAATCTGCCTGCGACATCCTTGATGATTGGCAGCGAAACATCGCGCAGGCAGCGCTAAAATCAAAAAGCGGGTATGTGCCATTATGGCGGAATTAAGTGGGAAGGACCTGTTAGAGATGCAAGCTCTGACGCTGCACTATGTTGTATATCGTGTCGTTGGCGTCGCGTTCTCGTATTATCAACCAATCCTGCCTGGGTGAGCGTGGAAGCGACATCATTCATTATGTGGGCGCTGGTGCATGTATAGGTTCGATTCCTGTGTCCTGAATAAAAGATAAGCAAAGAGACTATTTCAAGAGAATAGTTCATTTTTTAATGAAGGGCAATTAAGTTGCAAATGCGCTTAATGTATAACAGACCACCTTTAGTACAGATAATGGTGTATATGGAGGGAAGACATGGATATAAATTGGATCTGGCAAACACTTTTAATTTTTGTAGTGGGCGTGCTTCTATTAAGGATTAGTGGGAGAAGATCGATCTCTCAGATGAAAATACCGGAAACTGTGATTATGATGGTGGCGATTGGTACATTGCTTATTCAACCAGTAACAGGCAAGGGGTTATGGATATATCCAATTACAAGTTAATGGATTATAGGCACCCTTTAGAGTGTCCGAAGCTATCAGGAAGGGCAGGAATGAATGTGCTAGAAGTTCTCATACGAACGATAATGGCTTTTATTATCTTGCTTATTTTGACGCGAATTTTAGGAAAAAAGCAAGTGAGTGAACTTACATTCTTTAATTATGTAACAGGGATAACATTTGGTTCGATTGCAGCTATGATTGCAGTTGACAGAAGAATTTCAGCCGCTGAAGGTATAGTAGGTTTAATCGTTTGGACCATACTAACAATGCTTGTAGGCTACATTGGGTTAAAAGTACCGAGAGCACGTGTGCTATTAGACGGGGAGCCTACAATCATTATCAAGAAAGGAAAGATCTTAGAAAAAACAATGCGAGATGCACACTACAATATGGATGATTTAAGTATGATGCTACGGGAAAAGGGTTTCTTTTCTATTGAGGAAATAGAATATGCTATTCTAGAGCCGGATGGGCAGCTGTCTGTTCTGAAGAAACCAGTTTATCAAACACCAATAAACAAAGATATAAATATTGCTACAAAACCATTCAGGTATGTACCTACCGAGTTAATCGTAGACGGGGAGATCGTATATAAAAATCTCAAAGATTTAAATTTGGATGTAGCATGGTTAGACGAACAGATTCGGAAAACAGGACTTCACTCACTTGAAGAGGTATTTTACGCTGAACTACAAAGTGATGGTACTGTGTACATAGATAAAAGAAAAGATGCTTTGTATTAGCTTGAACTGTAACCCGAATAAGGGACTTTTTTTAAAGTGTTCATCATTCGAGTTACAGTTCAGTCTGTCAGAAGTTTTTTAATCTGCTTTTACAAGTGCGTAAGTAGGACGTGCATAGTGTAATTCCATTCGACAGAGCATACCTGTGATTTCACTTAAATAAGAAGTGCTTGTTTTACCGCTGTCGAACACTGTCATGAAATGTAGATATATGCGTAAGCGTTTTCAAATGTATTCGACAAAGAAACTTAGAAAAAAATTCTAAAAAAAAGAAAAAAATATCAAAATAGGTATAAAGAATAGTGTTTTATTGACCGATTAGTATAATATCACCAGATATTTTTACATTTAAAGTAAAACATTCATTTTTTCGGATCTTTTGTTGTAGTGTCTAAGTATGTCGTGTCATGGGTTGTTTTAAAACTTAATATCGTATGATGTCGAACGAAACGGCACCCACATTGAAAAATGTGCTCGCAAAACCACAGATCTAAGGTCAATGACTATGATGGCTGGGTTACCGAACTCCGCAACGTTTTTCGACAAGGCTATCCCATTTTTATAGCCTTTTTTGTGCTGTTTTCATACAACTTGTCTAACTATCATAGTGACTCATACGACTTTGCAAGAAGGACTGTACTATGCTCCAAAAATTGTAAGGTCATTACTGGAGGGTTTTCAATGAAAAAGTGGTTGGGAAAGCTAGCTACACCATCGATTAAGACAAAATTGCTTGGATCATTTCTTGCTGTCTCGTTAATCCCTTTGATTGCTCTTGGCGTCATTAATTTCTACTTTTCAAAAGACGCGATGATTGAATCAAACAAAGGGCATTTAAAATCCTTAGTTGATAATGCGTACATTCTGGCCGAGACGTTGAATAACGAGGCAAAGGCGGGAAAGATCACACAGGAAGAAGCGCAGGAAAAGTTCCGAATAGCGATAGCTGGGGAGAAGCAACCGGACGGAACAAGGAAGACGCCAACCAATTTGCCGCGCATTGGCGATGGCGACTATTTCTTTGCCTACAATAAAGAGATTCGTGCTGTGATGCACCCGAAGAATTTTGAGGGGCAAATCAAGGATCAGCCTAATGAATTAGGTGTAAATGCAAACCGTGATATGTACAACCAAAAAGAAGGCTATTACACATTCTTATGGAAGAACCCGGGTGAAACAGAACCGCGTGAGAAGATCGCATATCTTCGCTATTTTAAGGAATGGGACTGGGTTATTGTAATGGGCTCCTATTACGATAATTTCTATGAAAAAACACAAGAGAGTAAGGAAATCACAATCTATATGCTTCTTGTAGGCCTGGTGCTGGTAACGACGGTGTCCCTGTTAATTGCATCAAGTATCACGAAGCGGATCAATCGGGTTAAAACTGTGATGGAGTGTATGGGTCAAGGTGACTTCACCACAAGGGTTGCAGGAGATGAGCGGGATGAGCTTGGACAGATGGGACAAGCCCTCAATGAAACCATTGATAAGATTTCCGAGGTACTTTCCCAGGTTAAAGAATCCTCTCGTTTTGTGAAAAACTCTGCCGATCATCTAGCTGAGGGAGCACATCAATTAAAGAGCGCCTCAACAGAGATTGCCTCTTCTGTAGAAGACGTATCACAAGGATCGGAGCAGCAATCTGATACTCTGCAAAATCTCTCCAGCTATATGGAGGAGCTTGCAGCGAGCTTCGAGGATACATCGCATAATATGGCATCTGTTAATAGCATGGCAGTCAAAGCAAGAGAGGCCAGTATAGACGGAAAGGAAAACATTCAAGGAACGATTAAGCAAATGGGATCGATCAAGGATTCTGTGCAAGAGATCCAGGAAGTCATTACGCTGCTTAATCAGCGTACAAAAGAAATCAGCAATTTTGTCACTGTCATTACAGATATTTCTTCACAAACAAACTTGCTTGCACTGAATGCTGCCATTGAAGCAGCTCGTGCGGGTGAACATGGTAAAGGCTTCGCCGTTGTAGCAGAAGAGGTTCGCAAATTGGCTGAGCAGTCCGCAAAATCAGCAGAAGAAATCAAAAGTATTATCGGCAGCATTATCGAGGAATCAGAAAGAAGTAGAGAGACGGTTCGGATCAGCAGTGAAGCTGTGCTAGAAGGAACGGAAGTGGTTAAAGAGGCCGGTCAAGGCTTTGATCAGATTCTATCATTTGTAAATCAAGTGGCACAGGGAATCGAGAATGTCAATCGATCCATCCAAGAGGTAAACAAAGGGGCTCAGGACATTTCTAGCTCTGTAACCGAGCTTGGGGCTTTTAATGAGCAGACGAATGCGAGCACACAAAACGTAGCTGCATTAATTGAAGAACAGAATGCGATGGCGAAGGAAATTCATGCCGCAACAGAGACATTGGCTCACCAGGCAAATAGTCTAGATGATATGACAAAGCGTTTCACCGTATAAGCCCAGATGAGCATTGTAAGGGAGGTGATGCTGCGGAGTAGATCAGTTTAGGCAGTTGCTTTATGATACAAAAATCTTCAAGTAAAAGGGGAAAGAAGATGAATCGAATTGTAAGAGCTTCAGTAGGGGCTACATTGGCAGTTGTGTTATTTATGTTTACTTCCTTTAGTGCTCTCGCAGCAAATCGACCGACAACAATGGGTTCTGGCGGTATGGTAACAACTCCGCATTATCTCGCTTCTCAAGCAGCAATCAAGGTATTACAAGAGGGCGGGAATGCGGTGGACGGTGCGATTGCGGCGGCTTCTACGCTGGCAGTTGTATATCCACATATGAACAGCATCGGCGGCGATAATTTCTGGCTGATCTATAATGCAAAGACGGGCGAACTCAAAGCCCTGAATGCAAGCGGTCGTTCAGGTGAAAAAGCCACCATTGATTTCTATAAAAACAAAGGCTATAACACGATTCCAGCGCGTGGTTATTTAGCTGCTAATACCGTGCCAGGTGCGGTATCAGGATGGCAAGAGGCTTATGATTATGCTAAAAAAAGCATGGGCCATAGCGTCCCTTGGAATAAGCTGCTAGATTCCTCCATTCATTATGCGAAAAACGGATTCCCTGTAACGCAAAGCCAGGAGAAAAACACAAAAATGAGCCTGGATGAAAAGGATAAAGAGTTCCGCAATCTGCAGCGTTTTGAAGGCTTCGTAAAAACCTACCTGAAAGCTAATGGGGAGCCGTATAAAGAAGGCGAGCTGTTCAAGCAGCCGGATTTGGGTAACACATTGCAAGTGATAGCCAACCAAGGAGCAAACGGTTTTTATAAAGGTGAAATCGCGAAAAAAATCGTTGCCGATCTACAGGCAAACGGCGGATTATTGACAGCAAAAGACTTTGCTGATCATCGTGCTGATTGGGTAAAACCGATTACGGTAAATTACCGTGGCTATCAAGCATATAACCTTCCACCGAATACGCAGGGCATGGCTTCATTAGAGATCCTAAATATCCTAAACAACTATGATATGAAAAAAATAGGTGAAGGTACGGCTGATTATTATCATGTAATGATTGAGTCGATTAAGCAGGCGTTTGCTGACCGTGATAAATACTTAACAGATCCAGAGTTCAGTGATATCCCGCTTGACAAGCTGTTATCAAAAGAGCACGGAAAAGCATTAGCAGAACGTATTGATATGAAGAAGGCAGCAATGGATGTAAAACCCCTTGATCCAAAAGGCGATACAGTATGGTTAGGTGTTGTTGATAAAGAAGGAAATGCTGTATCGATCATTCAAAGTATTTACCATGAGTTTGGTTCAGCGGTTATTCCAAAAGATACAGGTGTTGTCCTGCAAAACAGAGGAAGTTTCTTCTCATTAGATAAAGCAAAAGTAAATCACCTTGAGCCGAAAAAGCGCACATTCCATACATTGAATCCTGCTATGCTGATGAAAAACGGAAAGCCGTATCTGGTATATGGAACGATGGGTGGAGAAGGACAGCCTCAGACGCAGGCCGCAATCGTAACAAGAATTGTCGATTACGGCTTCAGTGTACAAGATGCGCTAGAAGCACCAAGATGGCTGCATGGGCGTACATGGGGGGCAGTATCCAACGATATGAAAATCGAAGGACGCGTACCTGCTGACGTTACAAAAGAATTAATCAAGCGTGGTCACCCTGTCAATGTGTTCCCAGACTACTCGGACACAATGGGACATGCTGGTGCGATTTTAATTGACCCTGTAACGAATATTAAATACGGTGGTGCAGATCCGCGTGGAGATGGCGCTGCCGTCGGATATTAATCATTGTATATAAATATGTAAGAAAAGGGGCTGTCCAGAAAGTCGATTTTTTGACTTTTGGACGCCCCTTTTTATGTTCAAGAACGTTGATATATCAGTGTTCTTGATTTTTAAATTGGAGGGAATTTGCCCTTTTCGGACAGCCTCTTTCTTTGCTTACTGGTTGTTATGCATTTTTTTGTAATGAAGAAACTGTTAGCCGACAGGTTGATTGTCTGTTGCGTTGCCAGTGCTAGTTTTGTTACTCATTGCAGTCGAACGGGAGCGATTGAACATGAAAAACAGAATGGTTGTAAAGATTAGCAGCAAGCAAGCAGCAAGTACTCCGTATTGGAAACGTATGGACGAAGTGTGGAATAGTTTGCCCATGCTATCAAGTACGATTGGCGAGAGAAACTGACCGATAAATGTACAGCTCGATGTAATGGCTACCGCCCGATCACTTTGATGCGGTGCGACGTAGTCCATTGCTTTGAGGGTCAGCAGGGGAAAGAGTACCCCTTGCCCAAATCCGACGAGACAAACACTGACAATAATAAGCGGAACGGCATGTGTGAACGATAAGATTGTAAACGCAATACCCATGCTGAATAGCATGATCGGTATGATGAATTTCTTGAATACTTCCTGCAAGCGTACAAGTAGTAAGCTTGTAATCATACCACCAACGGTTGTAAAGGAAATGACGGAACCGGCGAGTCCGGCGCCACCTAAGTGACTCTGTTCGAGATAGAGCGCCATATTGGTTGCGATGGAATAATAGGCAAGCATAACTCCGCCCATAGCGAGGGCATACCCGTATACAGGAAGTGCGATTTTCTGTTTTGGTCCATCGCTTTTTGCTTTTTGTACCTTGTCTTTAGGTAAAAAGAAATACACCAGAACCATGATGACAAGTCCCATAAAGTAAACATTAAAAGGGACACGCCAGCCGTAGCCTGCAAGAAAACCGGCGAACATCATGGTGACAATGCCGCCAAAGTTGCTAAAAGCAGCATTGTAGCCCATCATTTTGGCCCGTTCTTTTCCTGAGAAGTAGTCGCTGATTAAGGACATGGACAGCGGCATAACCAGACCAACGCCTACACCTAATAGGAGGCGGAAGGCCAGCATGGCTTCGATGGAGTTAACAAACTGTGCGCCGACTCCACCGATCAGATAGATCAATAAGCCGGTAAGCACAATGGTGCGCTTTCTTATTTTGCTTGTGAGAAAGCTTGCCAAAAACGAGAAGGGAATAATCATAAGAGATGGTGCAGTTAAGATCAGTTTGATAATAACTGGGTCTGCATCAGGAAACGCTTTGGCAATCAACCCGAGAGCAGGTGAAATAGCGGCTCCAGCCATCACGGTTGCCATTGAAATTGAGATGATTGTTGGCTTGAGCATTTTATTGATAGAAACCACTCTACTTTCTTTACATCTACGCCTTTAAGTGGCGCATTACTTTTTCAACCGAAACAGTAATCGGTGCAAATCCTTTTACATTCCATAATGTGAGTCCATGACTAAGGGAAAGGTAGTAAATGGCCAGCTCCATTGGATCATCCTCTACAAATACACCATCCCGTTGTCCTGCAGCAATGATGCGGCTGATTCCCTGCATTGCCGCTTGATATTTTTCACTCATTGCCTTTTTTATTTCAAGAGGAATGGACTCGGATTGAAATGCTTGAATGACCAATATATGGCGATACAGTCCTTCTTCTAATGATGCTGAAAAGGTTCGTTCCGTAAGCCATGTAAGCTTCTCCCACGGCGTACCATCCCGTCGCTCGATATCATTCACTGCTTCAGTAAACATATCCAATACGTTCATAATCAAGGAAATATAAATATCTTCCTTGGATTGAAAGTAGTGATAAAACAAGCCGTGACTTAGGTTTACGGACGAGGTAATATCACTGATTTTTGTTGCTGCAAATCCTTTACTGCTAAAGATTTTTAGGGCAGCATTACTGAGTTCTTCATACCGCTTATCCCGAATCTTTTTATATTGCTCATCACTTTTCGGTGCCATCGTGTATCTTCCTTATTCATTACAATTTTTGATTGACTAACAAGTCAATTTCTTTACTATTTTAGAGGAAACGGTGATACATTGTCAATGCTTGTACTCTCTGTACAGTGCAATAAGATACGCATTACAAAAAGGGGCTGTCCAGAAAGTCGATTTTTTGACTTTTGGACGCCCCTTTTACGATCGTTATAACTTGAATTTCGTTACTTCATGTTGTAATTCTTGGGCAAGCTGGCTAAGTGCATCGGCGGAAGCGGTAATCTCCTCCATCGAAGCGAGCTGTTCCTCTGCAGAAGCGGCAACGGACTGTGTACTTCCGGAAATCTCAGCGGACACTTGGGCTAATTGTTCTACCGTAGCGGTAATTTCTTCGGTGCTTGCTGAGACTTCTTCTGTGGCTGCTGAGACCTCTTGCATTTCTCCAGCGGCTTGCTGCACAGAGAGGAGAATACGCTGGAATGCTTGTCCGGCTTCGTTCACGACAATGGATCCGTTTTCGACTTCCTTTGTTCCTTTTTCCATGACGTAGACAGCGCGCGATGTATTTTTTTGGATTTCTTCGATCAAGACAGAAATTTGTTCGGTGGACTGTCTCGATTGCTCAGCTAATTTACGTACTTCATCTGCAACTACAGCAAAGCCCTTGCCATGTTCTCCGGCACGTGCTGCTTCAATCGCTGCATTAAGAGAAAGCAGATTGGTCTGTTCAGCAATCTGAGTAATCGCCGCAACGATTTGTCCAATTTCCTGCGAGCTCTCCCCCAACGTACGGATAACGGCTGCTGAGTCATCAACTGTGACGCTAATGGTTTGCATTTGTTTGATGGTTCGTTCAATCACTTCATTTCCCTGTTGTGCTTCTTCAAGCACTACACCGGCTGAGCTTGATATCGCAGAAGTTAATTCAGCGATGCGTTGCACGGCGATCGCATTTTCTTCAACGGCTCGTTTGGTCTCATCCATACCACGCATCTGATTCTCAGCTCCGCCCGCCACTTCCTCGATCGAGGCGGCAGCTTGATTGGTCGCATGAGAGGATTGTTCAGAGCTGGCAAAAAGCTCTTCTGATGAAGCGGCTACTTGTTCCGAGCTTGCGCTGATTTTGCTGATAAGCTCGCGAAGATTATGCTTCATTTCGTTAAAGGATAGGGCAAGCTCTCCAATCTCGTCCCTATTTTTAACCTGCACATCTTGTATCGTCAAGTTTCCAAGCGAAAGCTCTTTAGCCGATTGGGTAAGAGTAATGATGGGAGAAGAAATAAGACGGCTGACAAAAAATGCGATCCCGATTCCGACCACAGCAGCCAGTATACTAATAATAAGTATAAAACGCTTGATTTTTACTACTTGTTCATTAACCTGCTGACTGGTCGTATCAACATAATCCCGGAAGAATTTTTTTGTTTCACCTGCCTTTTCAATAAACTGATTGGCAACCTCACGTTCTTTGGTTTGGATAAGCTGTTGGTATGCGGCCGTATTATTTTGGTTTTTATACGTAATAAGTTTTTGTACGACCGCATCATAGTCATCATTTAAGCGATCCAGTTCTCCTACAAGCTGCTTCCCTTTGTCTGTAGAGAGAAGCGTATGAACTTTTTCGCTTATTTTGCGATAGCCCTGATCGGCTTGTTTATATGTTTGAAGCGAGGTTTCGTCCCCGATGAGCAAATACCCTCGGATCGCTTTGGATTGCTCGTTAATTATAGATGTCATTTCTAGGATCAGCATTTCTTTTTCGCTTTCAACATGAAGTAGATTGTTATACGTTTTATCTACAGTAGATAGAAGGAAATAGCCTGTTCCTGCCAATGTACCTAAAAAAAGTAGTACGATTAAAAAGCTGCCTAACAATTTTTTTCGAATCGTTATTTTCATATTTTTTTCTCTCCGTTCTCCTAGTTACTCTTTCTTATTTTGTTTTCTTTTTGTTCATTTTTTGTTCGCTTTTATTTGATCGCCTCCTGAAAAATTTCGTTGTATTTATATATACCTATTAAAAATGTACTATATTAAAGGACGGCAGACCACTTAATTACCTTATATTTCCTGTTATTTTAAAAAACGTACAAAAAATGTACAAAAAACGTTCGATATTTATGTAAGTGAAAGCGAACAAATATTACGTTAATTGTAAATGATGTAAGTAAAAGCTATACAAAGAAGGAGATAACCGTGCCTACGATCTATCATGAACTATTTATTGGAGCACCTATTGCGTTATGTTTTGATCTGGCAAGAGATGTAGATGTTCATACAAGAACTGTTTCTAGGACGAAAGAGATGGCCGTTGGGGGTGTAACATCCGGTCTATTAGAGCGGTATATGAGGCGCTTTATTATTGGGCGGGCGTTGGAATTAAAGCGGCTTGCTGAAGGGGAATGTGTCAGTAGGTGAAAAGGTGTTGACAATATATATGATAATAATTATCATTGCAAATATAAAAACGCTTGGTACAATTTTCGGTAAAGAGGCTACTGTAGAGCAGGAGCTTACTGCAATAAATGATTCGATTAAAAAATTGAACGAGAAGGCAGCGGCAAGCGGTAAAAATGCATTGGTTGTTCTGGCTAATGAAGGAAAGGTTAGCGCATACGGACCAAACTCTCGCTTCGGCATCATTCATGACGTATTTGGTGTAGCACCTGTTGATAAGAATATTGAAGTATCAACGCACGGCCAAAGCATCTCTTTTGAATATATTGCCGAGAAAAACCCGGACTATCTCTTTGTTGTTGACCGGGGAGCGGCTGTAGGTGGTACATCCTCTGCAAAGCAGGCAATTAAGAATGATATTGTAAAAAATACAAAGGCATTCAAAAATAACAACATTATCTACTTAGATGCAAACTACTGGTATCTCTCCGGTGGTGGGCTGGTTTCTGTCTCAGAGATGGTAAAAGAAGTGGATAAAGGGTTGAAATTAAGATAAGAAGATACGACCGCCGAGGCGCGAAAAACGCTCTGGCGGTTTTTTTATGGAGGTTACACATGTGATACAATGATAGAATTTATAATAGTTAGAACAATGGTTCTTTTTCATCAATAAAAAGGGAGAAAAAGAGGTTATATTTACTAGTATAAAAAGATAAAGACTCGATATTTCCTGCTTCTTAGATCTTATCTTGCATCATGCATGGCCATTTCATGTTATGGGGGATGAAGTCGATGGACAAAGAGAGAATTGTAGTTACAGGCTATGGCATCAAAGTGCCGGGCGGATACAATGCAGCACATTTTACCGATACGTTGTTGACAGGGAATAGTGCGCTTGCGCTTTTTAAAGGAAAAGGAACAGAGGGAAAAGATATTGCGTTCGGTGTCGTGCATGACAAGTTAGAAGAAGTCATGGAGAAAAAATACCGCAGATACCCAAGGATTAGTCTGTTGGCAATGGCGGCTGTAAAAGAAGCAGCCCTTATGGCGGGAAATCCTAAGCTTGATCCATATCGAACAGGAATCTTTATGGGTACAGCTGTAGGCGGTACCTTAGGTTATGATGAATTGGTCGTTCTTGCGCAGCAGAATAATTTTAAGGATATACCGGTTAGCGGATGTGGAGTCGTACATTATCATAGTCTGGCTTCTTCTGTGGCAGAGATGTTGCAGGTGAATGGAGTGACCAGAACAGTGGCGACAGGATGTGCTGCAGGAATTGAGGCCATACAGGACGCGATGATGTATTTGCGGGCTGGCGAGCTGGATACTTGCATTGTTGGAGGAGCAGATGCCCCCCTTTCTAAAACCGTATTGTATGCTTTTGCAAAGATAAGGTGCTTATCACAAAACAAGGAACTCCATCATATGGGCGTCCCTTTTTCAAAGAAAAGCGCAGGATTTGTGATGGGGGAAGGAGCAAGTGTAGTAGTTCTTGAAAGGGAATCTACTGCTTTGCAAAGAGGTGCTGACATTCTAGGCGTGATAGATGGGGTAAGTACGTCTAATGATGCAAAAGGGATATTTTTCTCGGATAATAAAGGAGAACACATGCTCCATACCCTAAAGTGTGTGACAGAAGGAAAAGCGCCAACATATGTGAACAGTCAAGCGCTTGGAATGGCGGAAAACGATAACATTGAAGCGACCAATCATATGAAGCTGTTTGGTTCCTCCATTCCGATTACGTCCATTAAAAGCATCACGGGTCACACATTTGGTGCAAGTGCCGGAGCACAGCTTGTTTCTTCGCTGATCAGCATGCAGCATGGCTTTATTCCCGGTACAGTGCATGCGACTTTAGATGACTATCCTGAACTGCCTATTGTATATCATACGATTCAGACGGAGGTAGAGAGCGCAGTTATCACATCGCACGGATACGGGGGAAATAACGCCTCCCTCTTTGTTTCTAAATATTGATTGTAAATGGATACATACAGAACGGACAGGCCTAATAAGCCGGAGAACTCTCGTAAAGGAATGGCAGAAATAAAAAAGGAACAGAGTAACGCCTATGCGTTTTCTTGTTCCTTTTTTATGTAGCGTGAAAAATTAGGCATCGAGGTATTCTACAGCAAGTGCAATATAATAACGGATGGATTCAAGATATTTATCGATCTCGATCCATTCATCGGGCTGATGTGCCATCGTCGGCTCTCCTGGGCCGTAGATAAGTACAGGAATCTGGAGATGAGGTGCATAAACCGATCCATCCGTAAAATAACGGACACCTTTTGGCGTGAGCTGCTGTGTAAGGTGTTGTTCTCCTGTTTTTACTGCAAGCTGTGTAAATGCATCATCTTCTGGCGTGGTTACCGCAGGCATGTCATTGGCAACTACGAGTTCATACGTTGCCTGTGCTGTTGTACATACTTGCTTAAGAAGCGCCTGCAGTTCTTCGATAATGACATCATGAGCTTGCCCCGGCACTGTACGAATGTCAAGCGTCATCGTGCATGCATCGGGTACGACATTCGTCTTTACTCCGCCTTGAATCGTTCCAATGTTCATTGTGGGTTCACCAAGCAGCGGATGTGGCTCATAATCGAATGAGAATGTAGACAGTTCATTGATGAACTGATTCATCACACGGATCGCATTCACGCCTTGTTCGGGCATGGAGCCGTGGGCCGTCTTGCCGAAGATGCGAATGTCTAGCCACAGCGCACCTTTATGGGCGCAGAATAACTCATTGGCACTCGGTTCAGAAATCACCATCGCTGTCGCATCATCGATTTGGCCTTTAGCTGTGACCTGCTTAGCCCCGAAGCAGTCCACCTCCTCTCCGACTGTGCCGACAAACCGTAGGGTTCCTCGCAATGGAACGTTAGCTTGGTGCAGGCATTTCATCGCCATAATCATCGCAGCTACGCCGCCCTTCATATCGCTTGTTCCCCTGCCGTACATCTTGTTCTCTACGATATCTGCACCAAGTGGGTCATGTGTCCACTCCACGCTTCCTACAGGAACTGTATCGAAGTGTCCACTGTAAATCAGTACACGTCCGTCGGTATTCGTATGTGCCGTATCCGCTGGTAGGCTTGCGAACAGGTTGGTGCGGTTTGCTGCTACTTCATCGAGCTCGACTGGAATTCCGGCCGCCTGCAGACGACGTTCGATCGCTTCGGCGACCGGTTTTTCGATTCCGGGCGGGTTGATGCTGTTAATTTGAATTAATTCCTGAAGAAAGGCTACAGCTTCCTCCTCGTTTAGTAGCTCCCAAGCCTTATGAATGGCATCCGTGTGTGTTGTTTTCATTCCTCTCACCCTTTCAATAAGATAGAGTTAGCGAGCGTTAGCTGCTTCATCTTCCTCTGCCTTTCTCTCCGTAAACACCGGCAGCACCGGAATGCTTTTTTGCTCTTTTAGCAACAGTGCGCAGATAGCTGCGACCATAGAGCAGATGGAGAAAAAGATGAAGACATTACCAAAATCCTGTGACCCGTCTGTCCCTACCTTGACCAAATAGCCGGCCACCAGTGGAGAAATAAACGAGCCGAGCTGTCCGATGCCGTTGGCTAGGCCGGTTGCCCGTCCAACAATTTCCTTCGGATAGCGTTTTTGTACATAAGCGTATACCGAGCCGAAGTTAAGGTTGACGAAGAATCCAACCAGTAGAAGAAGAAGGAGCAGCATGCCTGTCTGTCCTTTTTCTACACTGCCAAGCATCCAGAGCACCGGAATGCTTCCTAAGTAAGCGATTACACCAACAGGCTTCATTCGATACCATACCTTGTCCATGAGCCAGCCGCCGAGAAGCATGGCCACAATGGCGACGAGATACGGTGCGGAAGCGAACAGCCCCATGTCTTTAATGTTGAGGCCGTGCTGTTGTACAAGAAAAGTTGTGAGCCATGTAGTCGTTCCCCAGTATACGGCTAACTGGCAGAAGAGTAGCAGGGTATACAGATAGAAGGACGGGTCGCGCAAAAAGGTTACTGCGCTTCTGTTTTCAACCACACCTGCTGCATTTTCTGTGCTTTCTTCTTGGAGAGCGCTAGCAGTAATGTGATCATACTCCTCCGTGCTAAGCCGTCCCTTATCAAGCATTTCCTTTGGTGTGTCCGTTACGAAATACCAGAGAACAAACATACCGATGACTCCCGGAATTGCCAGGAGATAGAAGATAGGGCGCCATTCCCCGCCAAAGAAGTAAAACGAGATGGTTGTAATTAATACGGGAACGATAGCTGGGGCAACAGCCCATGATGTAGTGAAGAAGGAGACGGAGCGTCCGCGTTCAGCCATTGGAAACCAGTTATTAATGGTACGGCAGGCCGGAGCAAAGTGGTGTCCTTCTCCAAGTCCTAGACCGAGTCGCAGGACGATAAACTGGCCGAATGACTTGACCATTCCGGTTAGTGCGGTCACTGTCGTGAATACAATGATCGCAATGCTCATGACTTTTTTAGGTCCAATTTTGTCTGCGAGGAAACCGGCAGTAACCTGCGCTAGCGAATAGGCGAAGAAGAATACAGACGCAAGTTGACCGACTTCGACAGGTGTAAGATTAAGGTCCTTTTGAATAAACGGAAGAAATGTTAGAACAGCCAGACGGTCGAAGTAATTAATAATGTAGAGCAGCCACAAAACGACAAGAATTACATGGCGATAGCCCCACGCTTTTTTTGCAATAGCGCCCATCGGATGCGCCTCCTTTTTCTTGGGATGGAGTACTGTTCACGCTTACATATATGCCGGCGGATAGGTATGCTGCATGTTGGTGAGTCGGCCATGTATCCAGCGGGGTACGACGTTAATACTGTCTACTTGAGCCGCATATTCGATAGCGTCAGCATAGCCAAGCGTCTGAAGAAGCTGCGCTGTTTCCGTGCGCTGAAGCAGTGCGGCGAGCTGTTCAGCTTCATTGCTTGTGTATAATGCATGAGCCGCTATGGCTGCATCGGATAGCTGCCATTCCTGCTCATTCTCATATAAGAGATGCGAAATAAGGCTTCCGGCCCCAAGAAAATCCTCCAGTGCAAACCGTCCATTCGATCCCGAACAGACGATGACGATGGAGCCTTCCTCGGTGTCGCCTCGAATATAATGGGCGACAGCCGCTCCGTTTACAAGAGAGGATGTATACAATCTCTTGGCAGTACGGCAGGCTTCAAGGGCTACGGTTCCGTTGGTCGTCGCAAGAATTAAGCGCCGATCTGCCAGGCTGCATGAAAGCAGGCTGGCCGGATTCGGGTTGTGAAAGCCGTCGATTGTGTATCCTCCACTCTCCCCGCATAGAAGAGAGGAGGGATCAGCCAGATCAGTATGAATCCGCCTTGCTTCGCTTTCACCTTGCACCGGGATGACTTCTTTGGCTCCATGTCGGAGCGCAAGTGCTATCGTAGTAGTCGCCAGCAGTACATCGATGACGATAACGGTGCATTGTGTGAGCCGCTCGGGCTGTACTTCCTCTTTGTGCGTCAATACATGGATTTTGCGTTTCATTCTCTACAGCATCTCCCCACTCTTTGCTAGATGGGCCTGTTGCATTAAGTTGCGTATGCCGATATCAAGGTTCGCAAATCGCTCATCCTGGGCTTCACCGCGCTTCCAGCGGAAATAAAGCTGTTGAAGCACGACCGCAATTTTATAGAAGGCAAAAGTAAGATGATAAGCAATGTCCGATACGTCGCGTCCGCTTTTGGCTGCGTATTGTTCGACGAACTCCCGCCGTGTCATGAACCCTGGATAGATGGTAACAGAGGTAAGTCCCGTCTCTGCCTCACCTGCTTCCGTCCAATATGCGAGACTACATCCAAGATCGGTCAGCGGATCGCCTATCGTACACATCTCCCAGTCAAATACGGCGACAGCTTCCTGTGGATTGCTAGGGGAGAACATCATATTATTGAGCTTAAAATCATTGTGTACAATCGTCGGCGCGGGCGAAGAAGGTAGATGGCGGATCAACCATTGTTCAAGCTCAGCTACTCCAGCGATGTCATCGGTTTTAGCCTGGTCATAGCGCTTGATCCAGCCATGCACTTGACGCTCAAGATATCCGCTCGGTTTGCCGATTTCTGCAAGCCCCGCTGCTTCATAATCAATGCTGTGCAGGCGAACAAGTGTACGAACTGCCGTGTCGGATATGGCATGTGCATAGGCGGTATTCCCTATATATTCAGGCGGTAGCGTGTCATCAAGCACGAGCCCTTCCTTTTGCTCCATAATATAAAAGTGCTTATCGGAGACAGCAGGGTCCTCGCAGTATACATATGGCTGTGGTGCAAGGGGAAAGACAGGGTATAGCTTCTGCAAAATGGTATATTCTCGCTTCATGTCATGTGCTTTTGGCGGAATATAGCCAAAGGGTGGACGGCGGAATACTGCCCTCCATTCTCCGATCGCAATCCGGTATGTCAAATTGGAATAACCTGCGGAAAAAGGTGTAATCTTCATTGTCTCCGTTGGAAGATTAGGGATGTTTTCCCGAATATAGTGCTCGATCACATCCCATTTAACGGATGTGATTGGCGGTTTCACTTTGTTTTCGCCCATTAGATGCGCCTCCTTTGAACGCTTTTAGAACCTGTTTGGCGACAACCATACGGTGTACCTCATCAGCCCCATCGTAAATGCGCGCTGTACGTGCTTCCCGATAGAATCCTTCGAGCGGCGTATCGCCGGTAACTCCGAGTGCTCCATGCACTTGGATCGCTCGGTCAATGACATCGTGCAGTACTTTGGCGCCGAAGAATTTAATCATTGAGATTTCCTTGCGTGCCTGATCGCCTTGATCCATCTTCCACGCTGCATACAGCGTCATGAGACGGGAAGCTTCAATTTCTGCCGCCGAGTCGGCGATGAAATTCTGAATCGATTGAAACTCGGATAGCGGTTTGCCGCGCGTCACCCGTTTTGTTGCATATTCAACCATCAGATCGAAGCTGCGATTTGCTACGCCAATCCAGCGCATCGCATGTGTAATACGACCGGGTCCAAGCCGGAATTGGGCTAAAGCGAACCCTTGGCCACGCGGACCGAGCAGATTTTCTTTTGGTATACGACAATTTGTATACCGTACTTCACAATGTCCGCCAGTGAAATGATCCCCGATGACAGGCACCTCTCGTGCTATTTCATAGCCGGGAGTGTCAGCGTCTACGATAAACATGCTGTACCGTTGATGAGGGGGAGCATCCGGATCGGTCATGGCCATCACGATGGAGAAGGAGGCACCGAGAGCGCCGGTTGTGAACCACTTGTGTGCATTGATTACCCATTCGTCTCCGTCAAGTTCAGCCCGCCCCACAAGCGTTGTCGGATCGGAGCCGGATACTTCAGGCTCTGTCATCGCAAAGCAGGAACGCACCTCTCCATTGGCAAGTGGAAGAAGATATTTTTCCTTCTGTTCCGGCGATCCGGCCTGCCATAATATTTCACCATTGCCCGCATCCGGAGCCATCGAGCCAAAGATATACGGAGCGATAGGGCTTCTGCCAATTACTTCCGAGAGCAGTCCGAGCGAGACGAATCCCATGCCCATTCCACCGACTTCTTTCGGCAGATGACCTGCCCAGAGCCCCATGCTTTTAATTCGTTCCTGCAGCGGTCGTAAAATATCCTCGGGAAGCCCACGATGCGGAACCATATGTTTTTCATTCGGATAGACATATTCCTCCATAAATGCGGTAGCTTTATCAATCATGTCTTGCTGCTCTGATGTTGGACTAAAGTCGAACAACTGAATCACTCCTTACTAGATAGATTTATCAGTATATTCAAGCAAAACAGATGCCAAAATTATATTCGGCAGTAGGGAGGCTTATGGCTAACTAGGTGAACACAAATGGAATCAAAAGAAAATAGACATTAAATTTATAACTGTTATTATATTCTAAATAAATAGTATAATAATAGTGTAAATGAAAGAATGATAGAAAAGTGACGGTGAGAATAGATGGATAAACTGCAGACACTGCTTACCGCTATCTTTCGCTTCAGCTATGATGGTATTTATGTAGCGGATGCAAACGGATATGGCGTCATGGTGAATGAAGCATACACGCGTATTACGGATGTGGGAGAAGAAGAGTTAATCGGGAAAAACCTGCGGGAGCTTGTAAAGGAAGGAATTATTTCTGAATCGGTCTCCTTAAAAGTGTTGAAAAGTGGGCAGCCGATGACCATAGTACAACGGGTAAAGGGAAAAGAAGTGCTTGTTACCGGAAATCCGGTGCGGAATGAAGAAGGTGTGATTGAATATATTGTTACGAATGTGCGCGATATCTCCGAGCTGAATCATCTGAAGCTGGAATTGCAACAATCAAGGGCATTGACGCAAAAATATGTACATGAAATCGAAGGCTTTAAGATCAGGGATAGAGTGCGGCTGCTGCTTGATGGGATGATTGCTCATAGTGATAAGATGATGCAGGTGATCCGTCTTGTACAGAAGGTAGCTTGTGTGGATTCAACCGTTCTTCTGCTTGGAGAATCGGGCGTAGGCAAGGAAGTAATCGCCAAGCTGATTCACAGAGTGAGTGATCGAGCCAAGAAGCCGATGATTAAAGTGAACTGTGCAGCGATCCCGAAGCATTTGTTAGAAGCAGAGCTTTTTGGATATGAAAAGGGCGCGTTTACAGGAGCGGATAGTCGAGGCAAGCCCGGATTGTTTGAGCAGGCGCATGGCGGCACCCTTTTCCTTGATGAAATTGGAGATATGCCCCTTGATTTGCAGGTGAAGCTTCTGCGTGTGCTGCAGGAGTTAGAGATTACAAGGGTTGGCGGAACGAAAAGCATACAGGTAGACGTACGCGTATTATCGGCTACGCACCAATCATTGGAGACGATGGTGCAGGAGGGTACATTCCGGCAGGATCTGTATTATCGTTTAAATATTGTGCCGATTAAGATTCCTCCATTGCGGGAGCGTACCGAAGATATTATACCGCTTGCCCATTTTTTCCTTAATCGAATGAATGAGAAGTATGGATTGGACAAGTTATTTCATCCAGAGGTGCTGCCGCTTATGGAGGCGTATGCATGGCCTGGCAATATACGCGAGATGGAGAACCTGATTGAGCGGCTGGCGGTAACGGTGGATCAGCGGGAGATTAGATTATGCGACTTCCCCTCTATGCTTCCCCTTTCTGACGCACAAAAAGATGCTGAAGGCGCGACGCTAAAGGAGAGGCTTGAACATGTAGAGCGGGATATGATTGCACAGAATCTGGCTCAGCACAAAACAACACGAAAAACGGCAAAAATACTGGGGATTAGTCAGTCATCCCTCGTCAAAAAAATGCAGAAGCTGGGTATGAAATGAAAACGATTACAATATTCATCAATGATTCGATTTGGAATCATTTGTATGAGAAGGAGAGGATAGCATACGACGCATCCTTTCCTTTTTTTATTTGTAGCGGCAATGAAGGTACAGTCTGATACCTATGCGCCGCAGCCTAAGATGGCATAAAAATTGCTCTAGTATAAGGCACGCTAGAAAACAGAAGAGAAAGGAAGAGAACCATGGACATTCCGACGTTTGATTTAACAGGCCGCACGGCGTTGGTAACGGGAGGAAGTAAGGGGATTGGTCTTGGGATGGCTTATGCGCTTGGCGCGTACGGTGCACGGGTCGTGATTACAAGCCGGGGTGAGGAAGAGGGGCGCAGAGCAGAAGAAACGCTAAAGGAAGCTGGCTTTGATGCGGCATATCTTGCATGTGATGTTACCAAAAGAGAAGAAGTTGAGCGTATGACGCAAGAGATAGTGGAACAATTTGCAGCGATTGATATTCTGGTTAATAATGCGGGCATGAACATTCGTAAGCCGCTCATTGACGTAGAGGAAAACGATTGGGATGGAGTGCTTAATGTAAATCTAAAGGGGATCTTTCTTGTTGGACAGGCAGTGGCAAGACAGATGATAGAGCAGCGGTACGGTAAAATTATCAATATCTCTTCGATTCTGGGAACGGTTGGCATGCCTTATCAGACCTCATATGCCGCAAGCAAAGGCGGAATAAATCAATTGACGAAAGTATGGGCCGAAGAGCTTGCGCCGTATAATATTACGGTCAATGCGATTGGGCCTGCGTATATTCGGACACCGATGACAGAAGGATGGATGAGTGATCCGGAACGGTATCAGCATATTGTTGCTGCGACGATGCAGAAGCGAGTCGGTGAACTCTCCGATCTGGTAGGGCCGATTGTCTTCCTTGCTTCCGATGCATCATCATATGTGACAGGACAGGTGCTGAATGTGGATGGCGGATGGACTGCACGATAACCAAACGAGGAGGAGCCATGATGAATGTTGTGGTGGAGACGCACTTTGGACGTCGGTTGAAAGTATTCACCAACAGACCGAAAACGATTACGGACATGCTTGCCCGGACGCAAGGATGCTTTCCGGATAAAGAAGCGCTCATTGCCGATGAGGAGCGGGTGACCTATAGGACGCTTGGCGAGCGGATTGAACGTATCGCAGGGAATCTATCTGGAATGTACGGTGTCCAGAAAGGGGATCGGGTTGCGCTTTTGATGGGCAACCGAATTGAGTTCGTGCTGCTTTTATTCGCCTGTGCTCGGATTGGAGCCATTATTGTTATTTTGAATACGCGTTTGAAGGAGAAAGAACTTGCTTATATGCTCACACACTCCGGTGCCTCGCTGTTATGCTCTGATGCAGAGTGTATGGAAAAGGTAGAAAACCTGCGGGAGGAGGGGGCGCTGTCTTATATTCGCCGATTTTTTCTGATTGACAGCACAGCGGTTGAGAAGGCATATATACCATTTGAGATCCTGCTTCAGCCAGCTGTAGCTCCTATCGTTCATGTGCGGGAGACGGACCCGTTATTCATCATGTACACATCAGGAACAACCGGAATGCCAAAGGGTGCCGTCATAAGTCATCTGGGTGCCATTCATGGAGCGATGAGCTATGAGTGCGTGATGGGCATGGATGAACAAGCAAAAACGTTAATCGCAGTACCTCTGTTTCATGTGACAGGACTTGTCGGCCAACTGCTGCATATGATTCGGGTTGGCGGCACGTCGGTATTAATGAAGAAATATAAAACGGATACCTATATTCGTCTATTGGCTGAAGAGAATGTTACGTTCTTATTTAATGTTCCCACCATTTACGTCATGATGATGTCGCATTCCGATTTTTCCATGCATACGTATCACGCAGTTCGTACGCTGGCATTCGGCGGTGCACCGATGTCCATGGATACGATTCATGAGCTGAAGCGTTCCTTTCCTGGAGCGATCCTGCATAACGCCTATGGTGCGACAGAAACCTCTTCGCCTACGACAATCATGCCGCAACATGTTTCTGAACAGAAGCTGCAGTCTGTGGGGATGCCGATTCCGGTAGCAGACGTTAAGGTAGTAAATGCGAATGGCGAGGAGTGTGCTGCAGGCGAAGTGGGTGAACTGCTGATTAAGAGTCCGACTGTAATTGAAGGGTATTGGGATAATGAAGAAGCAACGAAGCGGTCATTTGCAGACGGGTTTTGGCATTCGGGTGACATGGCGATGATGGATGAGGATGGATTCGTATACATTATGGATCGGATGAAGGATATGATTAATCGCGGGGGAGAAAAAGTATTTTCAGTAGAGGTTGAGAATGTATTGTATAACCATCCCTCTATTCTCGAAGCGGCCGTGATTGGGATTCCAGATAAGATGTATGGGGAACTCGTAAAAGCATTTGTCGTCGTAAGGGATGGTGCTGTGATAAACGTTGAAGAGATAAGACAATTCGTACGGGAGCACCTAGCCGAATATAAGGTGCCAGCAGTGGTAGAGTTCCTCACAGAGCTGCCACGCAATCCAGGCGGAAAGATTATGAAAGCGCGTCTTAAAAATGAGGCGATCATTAAAAAATGAATGGTAATAAAGCATCCCCGTTTCTTAGAAGGAGACGGGGATGCTTTGTTGACTGATTGGTGTGAGTGCCTTACACTGTACATACTCTTGTGATTTGATTTATGTGCAAATAAAACTTGTAAAAACACACCAGGAGGGACACCATGCAGAAGTGGAATATCGCTTTTCTTTTGCTCTTGCTTGTCGGCTTGTTATCGGCTTGCGGTATGGGTGAGGAGCGGCGTCAAAATATGATTATTGTAGGTGCAAGCGCCATGCCTCATGCCGAGATTCTTGATCATGTCAAAGACAAGCTGGCCGAACAAGGTATCGAGATGCAGGTACAGACTTTTGATGATTATGTTCTGCCGAATACGGCACTTCAGGATAAGCAAATTGATGCCAACTATTTTCAGACCGTACCCTATCTTAAGAAATTCAATCAGCAGCACAATACGTCGATTACGGCGCTTGAGCCAATCCATTTTGAGCCGATGGGACTGTATCCGGGAAAACAAACGGCAGAGGAGCCGAGGCCGGGTGCTGTCATCGGAATACCGTCTGATGTGACGAACAGTGGACGTGCACTGAAGCTTCTAGAGAGACAGGGATGGATTACCTTGACTCCGGGCAAGGATATAAACAGTATTACGAAGCAGGATGTAATCAAGAATCCGAAGAAAATTCAATTTAAAGAGATGGAAGGTGCCGTGTTATCACGCGCCGTAACAGAAGTTGATTATGCGGTCGTGAATGGGAACTATGCGCTTCAGGCCGGACTTGATCCGAAGACAGCCCTTGAAATTGAGAAGAAGGGATCGCAAGCGGCGCAGGAGAATGCCAATATTATTGCTGTACGAGAAGGCGATGAGAAGCGGGAAGCAATTCGCAAGCTTATTGAAGTGCTGCGTTCTGAGGATACAAAGAGATATATTGAGGAGGAATACAAGGGGGCGGTAGTACCTGTATTCTAAAAAAAGAATCAGAAATAAGAGAAAGCCGGGAGAGGATGCTCCGGCTTTCTTGCTTATAATGAACGCAAGCTTTCTATAACAAGGTAAACTCCGGTACAAATCAACAACGTATATGTAAACATTCTAAAAACACGTTGATTAATCCATTTGAAAATCATTTGACCTGTAAATAAACCAACAAATACAATGGGGAGGGCATACAAGCTTGATTCCCATACTATTTTGTTGGTCCCGGTAAAGAATATCTGGGTTAGTAGACTAATGGAATATATGAAGAGAAAAAAGGCTAGTGTTGTGGCTCGTACCTTCTCTTTTTCAGTATCGGTTCCTGTAAAGTAAAGCAGCAACGGAGGACCCGGCATACCGATGCTCGTTGTCAAAATTCCTGATAATCCACCAACTATGAAATCCCTAGATTGGGTTGCCTTCATCTTGAAATTACATATCAATAATAATGTCAATAGCAAGAGAAGTAGGCCGAGCCCTAACTTTAACGAAGTAATGTTGACGGTCATAAAAAGCAAAACACCAAAAGGGACACCAACCAGACTTCCTAAAGTAAGTCGTTTTAATAGCATAAAATTAATATCTTTTCTTATCTTTATGCTTAGTAATATGGAGATCAGCAAGGATAAAATAATGTTGATTTGGACGGCTTCCTCTGGTAGAAATAGCAATAGTAAAAAAGGTGTTGCCATGACAGAAAAACCGAAGCCTGTACTTGTTTGCAGTATAGAAGCCACTAATATAATACATATGAAGATGAATTCATTCCCCAAAACATACCTCCTATTTAACGAGCTCGCTTAGTAGTATTTTATCATTGTTACACCGATTATCTAACAGGACATTAGCATATAAGCGTATTCTTTATAGATGCGATTTTATTAAAATATGGTAGTATAAAAAAAACGTTTGCCATTCAATGGTTCGAAATATAAATAGTAGATATATAAAAGAAAGTTGGCGCTGTATACTGGGGGGAGAATAGGTTGCTAGGAATTGAAAGACTGTTATTAAATATTTTGTTCGTTATCTTGCCGATTTTCTTTTTTCAGATTTTCTTTGCGGAGAAGGTGTTTAGGAATCCGGGATGGCGATGTAAAGCCAGCATGGCCGTTCTCGCTTCTCTAACGATTGTGCTCTGTATGACGTTTCCGTTCACATTTCTACCGGGTTATATTTTTGATATGCGGGCGATTCCGATGATTGTCGCCACATTGTACTGTGGATATGAAGTAGGGTTGCTTACACTGTTTACGCTGCTCATATATCGCTTCTATATTGGGGGAGACGGGTTTTATACGACGTTCTACATCTATCCTTTAATAATGATCGCCTGCCTTTTTTTTGCTCCACGTTTTCAAGCCGCTAAGAAAGAGAGGCGGGAAGTGCTGGCTATGTGGCTTGCTGCTTTTTCTTCATCCCTTATCATTTTCCTCTGCTTGTTTCGTCTGCCTGAAGAACACAAGATGCAGGCGGAGTTTCTACAATTTTCTTTTGAATATACATTGATCCAGATGGCTGGAATATGGATGGTTGTGTATTTGATTGAGAATATGTATAAAAACTTAAGGATGCAGCAGGAGATCCAGCGGGCGGAGAAGTTATATGCGATGGGAGAGTTGGCTGCATCTGTTGCACATGAAATACGCAATCCGCTTACGGTTGTACGCGGTTTCATTCAACTGTTTGGTCAGCAGCAGATTACTATGGAGAAGCGGCAGGATTATATCAAGATTATGCTTGAAGAGTTAAATCGTGCCGAAGAAATCATCAGTGATTATTTAACATTCGCTAGGCCTCATGTTGAGAAGAGAGAACGTATTGAGATTGGGGAGAGAATTCAGCAGGTTGTCGGTGTTATGACATCGTACGCTATGTTAAGTAATGTGGAGATTCACATGGAAGTTGAGTCGGAACTTGAGGTTGAACTGAATCGTTCACAATTCTCACAGTGTCTGATTAACCTAATGAAAAATGCAGTGGAAGCGATGCCTGAGGGTGGCATATTGACCGTGCGTGGATTTCGGCAGGGTGAGATGGTCATTGTGGAAGTAAGCGATACGGGAAAAGGAATGAGTATGAAAGAGGTCAAGCGACTGGGTCATCCTTTTTACTCAACAAAAGAAAAAGGTACAGGTCTTGGCCTAATGGTATGCTATCGTATCGTTGAGGCATGGGGCGGAAAAGTAACGGTCCAGAGTATACAAGGAAAAGGGACATGCTTTTCAGTGATTCTTCCATGTCCTGTAAAGTCATAATATAAACAGGAAAGACGACGCTCATGATGGCGCCGTCTTTTTTGATCCCTATGATACGTTGCGAGCACGGTGCTTGCTGTAGGGTACACACATCGGGGTTCCGTAGAGAGGGTCATTAATAATCTGGCAGTCCAATTGGAAGACGGAGCGGACAAGCTGTTCTGTCACGACCTGTTCAGGGGCTCCCTGTGCATACACGTTTTGGTTGTGAAGGGCAACAATATGGTCGGCATATCGACAGGCTAAGTTAATATCGTGCAGAACCATAACAATCGTTCGCTTCTGATGATAGTTAAGCTCTGCAAGAATGTCGAGCACTTCAATCTGATGAGTCATGTCTAGATAGGTAGTTGGTTCATCAAGCAAGATCGCGTTCGTTCCCTGAGCCAACACCATAGCGATCCAGGCACGTTGACGCTGCCCGCCGGATAAGGAGTCGACCGGACGCTCTGCAAGTTCGGTTAATTGCGTTGCTTCAAGCGCCCATTGCACCATAGATTCATCTTCTTCAGACCATTGTTGCAGAAAGGATTGATATGGATATCGTCCTTGTTTTACAAGCTGAAGTACAGTTAAGCCTTCCGGTGCGCCGGTCGTCTGCGGCAGGATGGAGAGACGTCGCGCGACTTCTTTTGTCGATAGCTTGGCAATGCTATGCCCCTCTAGGAGAATCGAGCCGCTTGCGGGCTTTAAGAGCCGGGCGAGCGAGCGGAGCAGCGTGGATTTGCCGCATCCGTTGCTTCCGATAAAGACGGTAACCTTTCCCTCTGGAATTATAATGTCCAAGTCTTTGATGACAGTGCGATTGCCGTAAGAGAGCGTGACGTTTTCTGCCGCGAGTGATTTCATAAGAGAAAACCCCTTCCTATCTATTGGTTCCGGTATTTAAATAATAAATACATAAAGAACGGTGCGCCGATCGCTGCTGTAAAGATTCCCACCGGCAGATCAAGTGGTGAAAATACGGTACGAGCAATCAAATCAGCCGCCGTAACAATGAATGAGCCGGTTAACGCAGTTACTGGAAGCAACGCCCCGAAGGTTGGACCGACCAGCTTGCGGGCAATTTGCGGAGCCAGCAGCGCCACAAAACCGATCGCTCCGCCGATTGCGACCGCAGCTCCTGCAAGGGCCACGCAGAGCAGAAGCAGCAAGGCACGATATTTTTCTACATGGTGTCCGACACCGCGTGCTACATCATCGCCCAATTGCTGGACGTTGATGCTGCGTCCAAAAAGAAATGCCAGCGGAATAAAAATAAGAGCCCAGGGAAGCAGCGTAAGAATAGCGTTCCAATCCGTTCCATATACGCTCCCTGTCAGCCAGACCATCGCTTTGCTTGTTAAATAAGTAGGGCTTGTAACGAGAAGCAGCGTATTGAGCGCTGATGTACATGCTTGAATGCCCACGCCGATTAAAACAAGACGCAGGGCGCTAATTCCCTTTTTCCAGGCGAATCCGTAGAGAAGCGCTGTTACGATGGCTGCACCGATCATCGCTGATAAAGGAAGCCAACGAATCGAAGCGGCTGGGAACAAAGTGATGAAAGCAACAGCCGCAACAGATGCTCCGCCGGTAATACCGAGCAGATCAGGAGATGCGAGCGGATTGCGTACCATCCCCTGCAAAATTGAACCCGATACGGCCAGACATGCTCCGACAAGAATTGCCGCCAGCACACGAGGCAGACGGAATGTCTGTACGACGAGCGTATGATCGGAGGCGCCGGTACCGAGCAATACCTTGATAACATCTATCGGTGCGATAAAGAAATCGCCCATGCCTAAGCTGAGCAAGAACAAGAGCAATGTTAAGATCAGAAAGAGCAGCGAGAATAGAATCGCTCGCTTATCAAGCAGGAAAGAGAAGCCGCCATCTCCTCCCCCACGCACAGGTATATATTTTCTCATGAAGCCCCGCCCTCCTTACGCGCTGTATAAATAAAGAAAGGAGCACCAATCAGTGCTGTCATGACACCGATCGGAAGTTCTTTAGGCATAGCGACGAAGCGGGCGAGAATATCGGATGCAAGAAGCAGCAAGGCACCGAATAATGCGCTGTAGGCAATCATCCAGCGTGTATCGCTGCCTGCTACGGAACGGGCGATGTGCGGAACAAGCAATCCGACAAAGCTGATTGGTCCGGCTACGGCAATGGAACTGCCGGCAAGCATTATGATTAGCAGACCGGACATGATCTTAACGAGCGCGGTACGCTGGCCGACTCCTTTGGCGACGTCTTCACCAAGCTTAAGCGTATTTAGCGGGCCTGCGATGAACAGTGAGCCGATAACAGCAATCATCATATACGGCAGGACTGAGATGAGGACATCAAGACTGCGTCCGGCCACGGAACCAGCAAGCCAGAAGAGCACTTCTTCCATGGCTGACTCTTTGAACAGCAAGATCCCTTGTGTAAATGAAGATGCGAGTGCAAACATCGCCGAACCAGCCAGTGTAAGCGTAAGAGGTGTTGCGCCCTCCCGCCCGAGTGAACCGAGAATATATACGATAACACCGCTTAGTGCGGCACCAAAAAAACCGATCCAAGTGAGTGATGTTAATGTACTAACCGAAAAGAAAGCAACAGCTATAACGATCATCAGCGAAGCGCCCGCATTAATACCCAAAATACCGACATCAGCCATTGGATTACGTGTTAATGCTTGAAGCAGCACCCCGCAGATTCCTAAGCATATGCCTACTGCTACCGCAATAAAGGCGCGTGGAATACGGACTTCCTTAATGACAATATGTTCATTTGTTCCGTTAAAATTCGTGTATGCTTCAATCAAGGTACGCCAGCTTGTGTCAATTACACCAAGAACAATGCTGGCATACACCGCCAGTACGAGCAAAATCGCACCGATGAAAAGCCCTATGATTTTTAACTGTGTATTTGGCAGCATAACTTTCATTTCTAATCCTACTTCCCGAAGTCCGTTTCTATCATTACAATGATAAAGTTTACGGGGAATTTTAGGATGTGTCAATGATTTTGAAATTCATTATCATTTATTTTACGTTATTTATTGACAAAGAAAACAAAGCAGGATAGGATAATACCTGTAATTGATAATCATTATCATAAAATATGAAGGGAAAGGAGAAAAAAGAGTGTCTACTACATATGCACGTAAAAAACGAAACATATTTACACTTCTTGCGATGCTTCTTGCATTCGCGATGTTTGTATCTGGCTGTGGATCACAGCAACAGGCGGCACCTGAGAAAAACGGTGGAGAAGCAGGGGGACAGAAACAGGAAGCGACCCGCACAGTTAAACATGCGATGGGCGAGACAAAAGTACCCGAAAATCCGCAAAAGGTTGTCATCTTAACGAATGAAGGTACAGAGGCGGTACTTGCGCTTGGTGTAAAGCCAGTAGGAGCGGTGAAATCTTGGACAGGAACGGATGCTCCGTTCTATGAGCATATTGCCAAAGAAATGGAAGGCGTGACGGTAGTCGGTGATGAGCATCAGCCGAGCCTTGAGAAGATTGCTGCACTGAAGCCAGACTTAATTATCGGTAACAAGATGCGTCAGGAGAAAATTTATCAGCAGCTTTCCGCTATTGCACCGACCGTATATTCTGAAGAACTGCGCGGTGCCTGGAAGGATAACTTTAAGCTGTATGCCGAAACATTGAACAAAAAGGCGGAAGGCGACAAGGTGCTTGCCGATTGGGATAAGCGTATTGCTGATATTAAGCAAAAAGCCGGTGACAAGCTTTCACAGAAAGTATCAATCGTTCGTTTTATGACAGGTAAGACACGTATTTACTACAAAGATACATTCTCGGGTATGATTCTAAATGAAATCGGATTTGCACGTCCGGCTTCACAAGACAAAGACGAATTCGCTGATGAAGTGACAAAAGAACGTATTCCGGAGATGGATGGAGATATTCTGTTCTACTTCACGTATGAGACTGGTGATGGCAAGGCTTCTCAAGCTGAGAAAGAATGGACGAATGATCCGCTTTGGAAGAATTTGAGTGTAGTGAAGAAAGGCAATGCCCATAAAGTGAATGATATTATTTGGAACACAGCGGGCGGCGTAAAGGCAGCCAATCTCATGCTAGATGAGTTAGAGAAGTATATGTTGAAATAAAAACATAGCACATAAAAAAACGAGAAGGGCAAGCGGTGAGCTTGCCCTTCTCGTTTTTTATTATGGTTCGATCTTAGCCGCTACACGTTTTTCAAGCCCGTCTAAAATATCTTTGCCTTCTTCTTTATTTAGCAAGTCAAGACGGATTAAAAACTCGACAACACGTGAGAGACCGAACATCTGTGTATCCAGTACCTCTTCGTAGAGTGGACACTTCGGCATCGTTAGGTTGCTGCGCTGTACCTCGATAAGATGCTCGATCTTGTCGGCTTCTGCCCGCAGCAGTTGCAGTGCTTGTTCCTTCATAGTATCCATATGAATAGCCACCTTCTCCTTAATTATCCTTGCAATGATTAGAAGGAAGTCTTTTTTTGCTTGTTACCTTGAGTATAGCAAAAAAGAAGACATTGTGTACTCTTTGGTGTTTTATTCCGTTTTCATCAGGCGCAGAAGGAATTGAATTGAGCATGTGGAAGAAGTATAGAAGTACTGTTCTTGTGGGAAACTAACGGAAAGGCAGATATCTAGGGTGTGTTCTTCGTTACTCGGTTTTATGCACCTAGTCCATGGGTATGTATGCATATGCCCCCAATTAGGATAGATCATGCAAGTAATCTTGGAGAAAACTTGACTTATATTAGGGTAAGAGTATAATAAAAGTACGTTAATTATATTGATTACAAATAGATAATTAATCTAACAATAAAATGATAGGAGGATGTAGTATGAAAAATATTTCAGAAGTATTGAATCTACAAATCGCGAACTGGACCGTGCTGTATACGAAGCTTCACAACTATCATTGGTATGTAAAAGGAAATCAATTCTTTACACTGCATGCAAAATTCGAAGAGTTCTATACAGAAGCGTCGCTGCATATTGACGAGTTAGCTGAACGCCTGCTGGCTCTAAAGGGAGCGCCGGTTGCTACACTAGGCGAATCGCTTAAACTCGCATCCATTAAAGAAGCCACGAATAAAGAAGATGCGCGTGAGATGGTACAGACGCTCATCAATGACTTTGAGAAGATCAATGAAGAGTTGAAGGAAGGTATGGAGTTAGCTGATAAAGAAGGAGATGAAGTCACAGGCGATATGCTGCTTGCGATTCATTCTTCGCTCGAGAAGCACATTTGGATGCTGACGTCCTTTCTTGGCTAATACAAGATGATATAATGTGATGGATAGCGGAGTATGCAGAAGCAGCTCCGCTTTTTTTATTAAACAAATATAGACAAGAAATTGTTGATTTACCATACAGATGAAATCATGTATGCTTTTCGTGGCTGTTCTCTTTATAACCTCCTTTGTATGGTGTTAGGAGGATTTTTATACCTTTTCATCATCTAAGATGATACAAAAGCAAACGAAAAGCAGGTGGGGTATGAGGAAGTTTGTCATCGTGACTGATTCCTGCTGCGATTTACCTAAAGAGGTCGTGGCAAAGGAATCCATTGATTATGTAAGTCTAATTGGAGTATGCAATGATGGAGAGTATCAGGACGATTTTGGTCAGACGCTTACGCACGAATCATTCTATGAGCGCATGGCGCAAGGTGAGCAGTTTACCACATCGCAGCCATCTACACAGGATTTCTGCGAGATGTTTACTCGATATGCAAGCCAGGAAGTCGACGTTATCTATCTGGGTGTTTCCTCCGGGTTAAGCGGGACGTGCGGCGGAGCGGCAGTGGCCAAAGCGATGGTGCAGGAAGAGTATCCCGCTGCAGTAATTCATCTCGTGGATACGCGTACCGCTTCGCTAGGACAAGGTATTCTTGTACTTGAAGCATTAGCGCTGCAGAAGTCAGGAAAGCTGGCTGATGAGATTGTTGAAGCGATTACGGAGAAGGTTAGACGATTCCGTACGTATATGACGGTCAATGACCTTGGACATCTCGTACGTGGCGGCCGCTTGACGAAGCTGCAGGCGGCCATCGGGGGATTGCTGAATGTGAAACCGATGCTGCGGTTGACGGAGGAAGGAAAGGTAGAGGTGTTGACACGGATTCGTGGACGTAAAAAAGCGTTGACATATTTGGTTGAGCGTATTGTAGATGAGATTAAGCATGCTCAAGGGCAGGTTATTTCGATTTCGCATGGACACTGTCTTGAAGATGCATTAGAAATTAAAAGAATGGTTCTAGAACGCGTGCAGGTGAAAGATGTACTTGTACATTTTATAGGCCCGGTGGTTGGTGTATATGGCGGCGTGGGAGCGCTTGCGGTATCCTTTGCCGAATAATAATAAACGCCCGGAAAACAAATGCGACTGTTTTCCGGGCTTTTTTATTTATCACATCTTTTGTCAGCAAATATGCTTATTTGTGCTCCTCATGCCCTGTAGTGGCAAAGGAATACAGCAGAAAAGGAGAAGAAATCAACAATACCATAAATAAAGAAACTTCGATTGCATATACACTCATCGGGTCTCCACCCCTTAATTGAAAATAATTATTATCTTCAATTATAAAGTGACCGTTCATTCAGGTCAATAAAAATCCGCCTATTTTTAACTTTTTACTTCCCAATGGAGCTGGAGAGGATTATAATATGTATATGTAGTTTTCCCTTAGGCAAAAAAATTAGCCTTGAACAAAAATGAAAATCATTCTTAATTAGATGACGATATGCTGCTGTCCTTACCGGACAGCAGCATTCGTGCTTTCTATAGTAAAAATGAGAGTTATTATCATAATCAAGAGGTGAGCAAAAATGAATGAAGCGAAGTCTACGGATACAAAGCTGTTGTCGGTGCAGCATGAAAGCGGACAGATGAAGTGGAAGCAGACGCTTACGCGGCATGGAGAAGGGATTGCGGCCATAGCATGTGGTGTATTAACCTTTGGTGCGTGGATGGCGCAAGCAAATGAAGTCGCTTTGTCTTTTACACTGTATCTGCTCGCTTACTGTATCGGGGGATATGTAAAAGCCAAAGAAGGGTTGCTTACCCTCGTTAAAGAAAGGGAGCTTGATGTCAACCTGCTCATGCTTTTGGCCGCGATTGGGGCAGCGAGCATCGGATATTGGTTTGAAGGAGCGGTTCTTATCTTTATTTTTGCTTTGAGCGGTGCGTTGGAGAGTTATACGATGGAGCGCAGCTATCGGGATATTGCCTCCTTGATGGATTTAAAGCCCGAGACGGCTCTATTGTATAAAGACGGGGAAGAGAAGCGGGTGCGTATCGAAGAGCTTACGGTAGGAGATCGTGTGATTGTCAAGCCGGGAGAGCGCATTCCCGCTGATGGTGTGATTCAGGAAGGCGCTTCGTCCATTAACCAAGCATCAATCACAGGTGAATCCATTCCGGTGGAGAAAGAAGCAGGGAACGGGGTATTTGCAGGGACATTGAACGGAGAAGGATCATTACTTATTGAAGTGACAAGTGAAAGTGAAGCAAGCTTGTTTTCAAAGATTATACGGCTTGTACAGGATGCCCAGAGTGAAATGCCACCCTCGCAGCAGTTCATCGAACGTTTCGAAGGCGGATACGCCAAAACCATTATCGGTATTACATTGTTGCTGATGACAATTCCGCATTATGCATTAGGCTGGACATGGGAAGAGACGCTGTATCGGGCTATGGTATTTCTTGTAGTAGCTTCGCCGTGTGCATTGGTTGCCTCTATTATGCCTGCGATGCTGTCAGCCATCTCCAGCAGTGCTCGTAAAGGTCTGCTCTTTAAGGGGGGAGCCCATCTAGAAAATCTGGCGGGGATTCAAGTCATCGCTTTTGATAAAACCGGCACCCTGACATCTGGGCGTCCCGAGGTTACGGATATTGTTTCCCTTCAGCCATCATATAGTGAAGAAGAGCTATTATGGATCGCAGGCTCCATTGAAAGCCTGTCTGAACATCCAATTGGGAAAGCGATAGAGGAACGCGCTCGGCAAGCAGGAAAACCGTTGCAAAAGCCGAAGCACTTAAAGGCTGTAACAGGGTTTGGCGTAGTGGCAGAATTCGAAGGACAGATGTGGAAGATAGGAAAGGAAGCATTTATAGATGCTGACGCGTGTATAGAGGCAGCAAAGAAGGCGGCGCAGCTTGAGCGCGCAGGCAAGACCGTTATCTTTATACAGAACGAGCAGGGGATTGCAGGGATGCTGGCAATGCAGGATACGCTTCGTCCTGAAGCGGTGGAGACGATCGCACAGTTAAAGGCATTGGGCATTATGTCGGTGATGCTAACCGGAGATAATCGTCAGACTGCACAGGCTATTGCTCTAGAAGCGGGCGTTGATGAAGTGTATGCAGAGCTTCTGCCAGAGCAAAAGCTTGCGAGCATCCGAGAGCTGACACAGCGTTACGGCAAGGTAGCCATGATCGGCGACGGAGTCAATGATACGCCAGCACTCGCTGCTGCATCAGTTGGTATTGCTATGGGAAGTGCGGGCAGTGATGCGGCGCTGGAGACGGCAGATCTCGTTTTAATGAACGATGACTTACAGAAGATTCCACTAGCTATTCGTCTAGGTAAAAAGGCCGGCCGCATTATAAAGCAGAATATCGTCTTTTCTCTTAGCGTGATACTTTTATTAATTCTCTCTAATTTCACCCAATCACTTACACTTCCGCTCGGTGTGATCGGGCATGAGGGAAGCACGATTCTCGTTATTTTAAACGGATTACGGCTTTTGAAGGGATAAGGAAAAAAGGAGCTCTGTCCGAGATCGGACGGCTCCTTTTTGTTGTGCTTATCTAAGCTGTAACTGTGGAAGAAAGGCAAGAGGATACAGGTAAAATAATATCGAAGGTTGTGCCAACACCCGGTTCGCTGTAGACTTCAATTTCGCCGTGGTGATTTTTAATTATATTATAGCTGACCATCAGGCCTAAGCCGGTGCCTTTTTCCTTTGTTGTATAAAAAGGTTCACCGAGCTTGTTTATTTTTTCAGGAGAGATGCCGATGCCCTGATCGGAAAAGCGGATCATAATATGATCCTGTGTTTTATGCAGCACCCGTACATGAATCTCTCCGCCGTCAGGCATCGCTTCCAATGCGTTTTTTAAGATATTAATACATACTTGTTTTAGCTGGTTCGCTTCGCAATCAACGAGCGGCAGATCAGGATCATAGCTTGGAATGATTCGAGTTTTCTTCATAATTGCCTGCGTTTCAAATAAGATGATCGTGTGCTGTATAATCTCTTGCAAGGAATTTTTTTTGAACTGTACATGCTGCGGCTTCGCAAGCATGAGAAAGTCGCCAATGATTGTTTCGATCCGGTCTACTTCGGACAGCATAATATTCGAATAGGGACACCGCTTATCATTTCCCTCGTTGACAAGTTGAATGAATCCCTTCAAAACGGTAAGTGGGTTGCGAATTTCATGTGCGACTCCGGCGGCCAGACTTCCAGCGATGGAGAGCGTATCGGCTTTACGCAGCGCATCCTCTGTTTTTTTCTTATCTGTAATGTCGCGAATAACGGCCATGACCGCAGCTTGATGATTGTATTGGATAGAGGTAGCTGCGATGTCGACATCAATGATAGTGCCATCTTTGCAAATAATCTTCTCTTCAATTGGTTCTAAATCGCACTGTCCCTCATGCATACTCTGAATGCGCTGCTTCACTACTTCATGGTAATCAGGATGTACATGATCGAAGAGGGAGGTTCCCACCAGCTCTTGTGCCTCATAACCAAGCATACGCGCTCCTGATTGATTCACAAAAAGACACTTGCTTTGCTGATGAACAATAATGATATCGGGAGAGAGCTCCACGAGTCGCCGATATAGCTGCTCGCTTTCACGTAATTGGCTTTCTTTTTCTTCTAACGCCTGCTTTGAGAGTTGGATGGATGTCAGAGCACGACGGATGACAAAATAGAGTATACATCCGGTGAGCAGGGTAAATACAATCGCTTTTGTGAAATGCATCCAGAATACGATAGATGGCTGTTGCAGTATATTCACGACGATTGTGTCAGATAACATAAGATACATTGTAGAAAATAAGACATAAAGAAGTGGGATTCTATATGGTTTAAAATTGGACGTCATCCTTATTCCTCCGTCTTTTGAACTTGTTCTTTTCAATATTACTATATAGATAGTTTTTATTAGAGTTAAAGTTAGAAAAAGTTTTTTGTATTCATTAGTAAGTGTCGATGAGAAAGATTATAAAGGAAACATCTCTGTCATATATAAAGGGAGAATTCATAGCGGTGTCAAATGGCTGTGTCGGGTACATGCGAGTGTATTTAGATTGAATTGATAGGAAAGGATGTACGATAAACCGTTCTGGAAGGTTTGAGAGCCTGCTTGACCGCAGGCTGGCCTGGCTAGATGGAGAAAAGATACGAGAAGAGGAAGCTTATTGAACAGGTTGTGATGTAAAAGGTTGTTAGAACGATGTAAAAAATATGCATTACTGGCTGCGCTAGCTATGATTTTTTATACGTAAGAAAATAATAATCGTATGGATTAGCTTCGTCCTTGATTCCTTTTTGTTTGGAGACGAGTTTCCATTCTTCCATAGTAATCTCAGGGAAGTACACATCACCAGGAAAGCTGGCATTAATAATAGTAAGGTGGAGCGTATCCACATACGGAAGAAACAGGCGCACAATTTGTGCACCGCCAATTACATCTATGGGCTCGTTAGAAAAACGTTGCAGCACATCCTCTACTGTGTGCATAACTAGGCAGCCATCCGCCTGATAAGCTGGGTTCTTTGTAAGGATGACATTGGTTCGTCCGGGCAGAGGACGTCCGATAGCCTCGAACGTTTTTCTGCCCATGACGATGACATGCCCCATAGTAATATTTTTAAAATGCGTAAGGTCCGCCGGCAAATGCCAGGGAAGCTGATTATCCCTGCCAATAACCCGTTCCTTATCCATAGCGACTACGATGGAAATCATAACAGAACTCCTTACATCGGAATTATTTGCTAGGAACAAGCGGTTTTTTTGTATCGCTCCAGCGCCATTCTTCAAAAATCTTCGCAATGCGCGGCGAGATGCCGTCACCGTATTCTACAGGATATTGGATTTGTACGATAAAATACTGCCCGGCATGCTTGCCAAGCAGCAGGCGGTGGTTCTGTCCGTCTTTTGTGTACATATACGCTTTCTCTGCCCAAGACACATCCGTAGTGCTTTGTTGTTGTGTCTCTTTGTACCCGTATGATTGGATTAATGACAAGACCTTTTGTTCTGTCTGCATATGTGCGGCAGGAAAATATACATGCATGAATGCTTTGTCGTTGCGGAATCCGCCGAAGTTGGCAATAAAGCGTGCGGCACCGCCTTCATCGGAACTCATTGTTTCAGCAATCATATCTGTTGGATAATACGTATAAAATGGCACGTTTTGTTTCTGAAATAAGGCAAGCGTGATTTTCTGTGGCATGCCTTCGATCATGATGGAGCTGTCTTTTGTTTTAGGCAGGTGCTGCTCCTGCTCACCCGGCAGGGGAGGCAGAAGTGCGGGATCGGATGGAGCAACCGGCCGCGGCTTTAATTCCGTGAGCCCGCGCTCTTTTGCAGTTCGTAACATCTGCAGTGCTTCAGCACGTGTGAGCAGATCTTGCCCGCGATAAGATTCAATACTAATGACGCCAGGGATTTTCCCTTGTGCCATTTTCTTTCCAAGCACATAACGAATCGCATTGTTGTTTGTATAGTGTACCCCGTTAGCCGCTGCAAGCAGCTCCGCTACTTTCGTCCGGGTAAGCTTGGTTTGGCGTGCTTGCGTATGCTGAAGACCTGCAAGCGGGTAGCTGAGAGCTTGGGCGTGTTTATAATGAGGATCAGCCCAATGAGTTCCTTCCGTACCCAGGTCTGCTATATACAAACCAATAAGCATGGAGAGGAATTCGGCTTCTGTAACCGGATGATCCGGTTTAAATGTACCGTCCTTGTATCCGGAAATCACATGCTCCTCGACTCCCCACGCAATGGTACCGCTCTTCTGCGCCCAATGCGTAGAGGGGATGTCTGTAAAGCTTGGTGTCTTAGCCGACACATCTCCTCCGGTAAGTAGTGCAGCGGCAATCACTGTAGAAGCGGCAGTACGTATAAACATATGATTCTTCATGTGCAGTCCCCTTCCTATAAGGTTCTTCTTGTTATTTTAGACGAAGATAGAAGAAGCAAGGTTCTTCATTGGAAGGGAAACAAAACTTTATACCTACTGCCTTTCCGCTATGCAGCAGGTTTGCTGCGCAAGCGTACAATGATCCACAGGAATGCGCTCATACCGAGAACGACACCAAGCGCAAGCAGGCCGTAATCATGAACAGCAACGCCAATTTTATCAATATGATGCCCGAATGTTCGGCCAACAACAAAGAATAAAAGCGTCCAAAAAAAACCCATCGTATAGGAGAACAATGCGTATCGCGCATATGACATGCGTCCGATGCCCACAAGATAAGGAACCAGATGACGAACGATCGGGAAGGCGTAGCTGATACATAAGGAATACGAGCCGTATTTGTTAATTAAATCATAGGATTTGGTCAAATATTTATCGATATTTTTTTTCTTCTTTAGTTTATTTAATACAGGCGGCCCCATGATGCGTCCAAGTCCGTAGCCAATGGATAAGCCAGAGACGACACCTAAGTATGTAACCAAAAATGCAGGCACAGGTTCAAGCAACTGTAAGGACGTGACGAATCCGCCGGTCATAACGACAACTTCATCCGGAATCGGCATGCCGACAATGCCCAGCCATAAACAAAAAAACAGAGCGATATATCCATATTGTCCAATAAGTGAAATCAGTGTATCGACGCTCATACAATCCCCCAATGGATTTTACTTTTTCCCCATTATAAGTACTTTTGCACAAGATTGAAAGTTTGCCGACAAATTCCTGGCGTAAGCCACAAAGCGGCAGAAATATGCTACTATGGAAAGAGTTTTTTGTAAAGAAGAGGGAGAGATAGCTATGATGAGTGAACACCTTGTAGAGGAAATGAATAAGCAGATTAATTTTGAATTTTATTCTTCTAATCAGTATCTAGCCATGGCAGCTTATTGTGCAGCAGAAGATTTAGATGGGTTCGCGAACTTTTTTACGGTGCAAGCACAAGAAGAGAACTTTCATGCGATGAAAATCTTCCATTTTCTTAATGCTACCGGAAATCGTGTGCTGATCGATGGGATGGAGGCACCTCGTAACGAGTTTGCATCTGTTGTCGATGTGTTTCGTGCGGCGTATGAGCATGAGCAGGTGGTTACGAAGCGGATTTATCATCTGGCCGATTTGGCGGCACAGGAGAGAGAGCATGCAACGAGCAGCTTCTTGAATTGGTTCATTGATGAACAGATTGAAGAGGAGGCTACATTCAGTAGTATCTTAAAGAAGCTAGAGCGCATAGGCGGAGACGGAAATGCATTGTACATGCTTGATGATGAATTAGGAAAACGGACGTTTGATCCGCAAGAAGCGGAAGGCGTTAAATAATTTTTGAAAAAAATTTGAACGAAATGTTATAACTCCTGAAAAATGTGGGTAATAATTAATCAGCACTACATTTTTGTAAAGGGGTTTTCAACGATGAATTGGGTTGCTAAGCAATGGCATACTGCCTGGGCAAATTACTACGCATCCAAGATTGAGGACCTGGATAAGTACACAGATACGTACAATGATGATGAACGCACTTATCATTCGAAAAAATTTATTACCCATTATGAAGCATTGTACGGAACTGAGCAGCAAGAACAGGTTCATGAAGAATCGATGCGTATGTTCTAAGTGCATGAGCAGGCAGAAAAAAGCATTCGCCACAACATTCATTATGGCGGATGCTTTTTTTGCTGGACTTGCAAAAACCGCGCCAACCTGTTAATATGAAAATAACGAAGTAAACGATACAGCCTGCGATGTGCGTTTCATTTTTTTGTTTCGAACCTTACGATTTACAAGGGAGTCTAATATTACGTTATGGACGCTATGCTTGCTTTGGACAAGACAGCGGAAATAGCTTTGCGGACACCCACCTGCGAGAGCGGGTTTTGAAACATCAGGATGAAACGGCATAGGCGGGGTTTTATAATGAAGCAGAGGACACTTCACAAGACGTGTTCTTTTTTATTGCGTTTTTTTTTCGTATCGTGTAAAAAACTCTCATCCCATGATGAGAGTTTTCTTGTGTCTAAAGGATTATTGCATTACATAATCAACAATCATCATCCCCAGAAAGATAACCATTAAAACACCGAATGAGACGCCAAATCCGAGGGAAGAATCAATTACATCGTTTTGGTTCTTGTCTAAATTCAGGTTTGGATCTGCCATTAGTCACTCACCTCCGTCCTTCCATCATAGCATATGGGAGATGTTTCCGGCTATGTGGGGAAGAGGCAAACAAGTGACAAATCTGCTAGTTTTTAAGTCGTACTATCTTAGTGGTCAAGCAGCGGCTGCAGAATTTTTTCTACTTGCTCCATAGGCAGCACGCCGTCAGCAATATGTACGATGGTGCCGTTCTTGTCAACGAATACATTGGTCGGAAAAGCCATGACCTGATACGTGTTGGCAACTTCCCCACTGCGGTCAAAAAGAACAGGAAACTTCATGCCGAAAAATTGTACGAACTTCTTCGCGTTTTCTTCTTTATCATTGACCGTAACGTTGACTGCAAGAATTTCAAGTTTCCCATCGTATTTATCATACAAGCGCATAAGATCAGGGGTTTCAGCCCGGCAAGGACCGCACCAAGAGGCCCAGAAGTTGATAATTGTCGGCTTTTTAATCTCGGAGAGGCGATACGATTTGCCGTCCAATCCGCTCAGTGTAAAGTCCGGAGCAAGGAAGCCTACGGCTGCTTTTTCTTCCTTTTTTGGTGTGAAGCCCCCGTTCATGTAGACTGAATAGCTGATAAGTCCAACAATGACAATGAGTGCAACGAAAGTTTTTTTCACAAGAGTCACTCCGTTTCTTCACAGGTTGCAAGCAACTATTATTATAGTCTGTGTTACGCGGAGGGAACAGGTCTTAACTCTTAGCGCGTTCGTTTTCGCTTTCGCTTCGTAGTTGTTGTACCGTGCAGGGATTGATGGGCAAGAGCAGGTCGTGGCGTGATAATGCCGTCTGTTCCCAAATCAATCATTTTTTTTATTTCGAGCAAAGTATCGACTTGATAGGGGACAACTTTAAGCTCTTCATTACGGCAGGACGTGAGCAGTTCCCTCGTAACTTCCTGTACTGGGGGATGCAGGTAGGTGCATGCATATTCCTTTGCGTATGTCCAAGGCTCCTTGAGGCGCCCAAAATAAAGAAACGCAATCTCACAGGGGCATCCGTTTCTGCGTAAAAGTTCGAGGCTGAACGGGTTGAAGGTTGAAATAATCACTTGCTTCGCCATTTTATGGCGGCCTACCAATTCCAACACTTTCTGTTCAAGCCCGTTTCGCATAGCAAAAAAATTTTTAAGCTCAATGTTGATCATGATGTTTTTCCCCATAAATCGGGTAAGTACCTCATCAAGCGTAGCGATACGAATACCTTTGAACTTCGCATGCTTCCATATACCAAAATCCATCGCCTTAAGCTGTTTAAGTGTATAATCGCTTATAATTCCTTTATGTCCCGTAATGCGCTGCAGCGTCCAGTCATGGAAGACAACCACATGGCGATCCTTTGTTAGCTGTACATCAAGCTCAATTCCGTTTGCGCCTTCGTCTACAGCGCGTGAGAAGGCAGTGAGCGTATTTTCCGGATGGGTAATAGAAGAACCGCGATGCGCGTAGATCAGAAACATATTATTCATATGGCAAGCAGCCTCGCTTATTTTTCTTGATTTTGTCTGTATAACGTATGCGGCAAAAGCCATACTAATGATAATGATGGACAGTAGCCAAGCGGTAAGGCAACGGACTTTGACTCCGTCATGCGAAGGTTCGAACCCTTCCTGTCCAGTTCCATTCTTACATAGTGCTGTAACAGCGTAAAACAACTGGGCGAAAAGCCTGGTTGTTTGTGTTGGTCTACGATCAAACACATTTGTAAATGTACACAAAAGCCCCAGTATGAGTATACTTAGAATAATGAGATCGGAGGGACAAAGAATGGATACTGCATGGTTTGTAAGATCGTTTCAAGAAGACTATTCCACACTGTATCAACATCGGGATGAAGCGTCAGCACGCCAAGAAATCGATAATCTGCTCTCCCGGCTTCCTCTGCCAAAAAGCGGCCGCGTGCTGGATTTTTGCTGTGGAGATGGACGGCATTCGCGCGCGCTTGCACAGCATGGCTATGAAGTAGTCGGATTTGATTTATCGGAGTATCTGCTTGCTGAAGCAAAAAAGAAAACACAACAGGAAAACATTACGTATTACCGATATGATATGCGGGAAATCCCGTTCGAGGATGAATTTGATGTGTTATTCAATCTGTTTACAAGCTTTGGCTATTTTGAGCAAGATGCGGACAATATCAAGGTGCTGCAGCGGATGAGTCAGGCATTGAAGCCCACGGGTCATTTGGTGATCGATTATTTGAATCCACTATATATCGAAGAGAATCTTGTACCGGAATCCACACGTGAAGCGGAAGGAAAACAAATTGTGGAACGGCGCAAAATCGAGAATGGCTTCGTCATAAAAGAAATTACTATTACAGAGGGTGGGACAACCCGGCAATTCTTTGAACGGGTGCGGTTGTATCACCGTGAAGAGATGAAGTCTATGCTAGAGAGTGTTGGTATTGACGTTACAGAAGTATATGGTGACTATGATTTCCGTCCGTATTCTAAAGACGGGAAGCGGATGATCATCTACGGCCGCTGCCATAAATAAAGGAGCGAAGCGCTGATTTCCCTTAGTGGGGATCAGCTTTTTTTTTATGTGCAAAAATAAAGGAGACCATTCAGGAGCGTCTTAGTTGGGTATAAAAAGAAAGGGAATGTATGACAAGCTTCAGGTAGAGAAGTGGAAAGGATGAGGGCATTCGATGGAGCAGCAATTGCAACTGTTGAGCGCAGGCATGGATACGATTTGGATCGTTCTGGCTGCAGCAATGATTATTCTGATGGAAGGCGGTTTTGCACTGCTAGAAGCAGGGCTTGTGCGCCAGAAGAACTCCGTTAACATTATTATGAAAATATTCGTCGACATTTTATTCGGCGTCTTATGTTTTTTTGCGGTAGGTTTTGCATTTATGCATGGTAAGGACATGCTTGGCAGCATCGGCACCAGCGGTTTCTTTTTGAAAGGGGATCTATCTCATTTAGACCATCCATTCGGCAATGAGACATTCTTTGTACTGCATGCTGCCTTTGTTGTTGCGGTAGTCTCTATCGTCTCCGGGGCAGTAGCTGAGCGAATGGAGTTTAAGGCTTACATCGTCTATGCCATCGTTATGACATCGCTTATTTATCCGATTTCGGGTCATTGGATATGGGGTGGTGGCTGGCTGGCTGATATGGGCATGCGCGATTTTGCAGGTTCAGCGGCTATTCACGCACTTGGCGGCTTTAGTGCATTGGCAGCCGCCTCGGTACTTGGAGCCAGGGTAGATAAATATAAGGAACGAAAAGGAGAGGCGCTAGTTCCATGGAATGTGCCGCTTGCTTCGGTAGGTGCGTTCTTGCTTTGGTTTGGTTGGTTCGGATTTAATGCCGGATCTACGTTGAGCGCTACAGATCCCCGTATCGGACACATCGCACTGACAACGATGCTGGCCTCCGCATCGGGGGGAACGGCCGTAATGTTATATTTACTTTTTCGTTATAACAAGGCAGAAGCAACGATGGTTATTAACGGGACGCTTGCAGGGTTAGTGGGCATTACAGCCGGCAGTGCGTTCGTAACGAATTTTGCTGCGATTTTAATTGGAGCGGTGTGCGGGTTAGCCATGATGTATGCCACAACACTGCTTGATAAATGGGGGATTGATGACCCTGTAGGAGCTTTTCCTGTACATGGTGTTTCAGGCGCTTTGGGAACGATTGCGGTAGGGCTTTTTTCCACAGAAAAAGGGCTTTTATATGGTGATGGATGGGAGCTTTTAGGTGTCCAACTGATTGGTCTAATAGCAATTTGTGCTTGGGGTTATGCCGCAACACGATTGACCTTCTGGCTGATATCAAAAGTCACCTCGCTGCGTGTGCCGGTAAAGCTTGAAAAAGTCGGTTTGGATCTTGCTTGGCATGGTACGATTGCTATGCCTGATGAAGATACGATAGCGATTGAGAAAAAAGAGGAAGAAATTATTAAAGATAAAGAAATAGAAATTAAAAAGGAAAAGGAAGAGATTAAGCAAAGAGAAGACGGGAAAACGGAGAAAACGATCGTCACGGAAGAGGAAACAATAAAAAAAGAGAAATAAAAATGAGGCTGTACAGCCTCGTTTTTATTTGCCTAATTTTGCAATCTCGCCACTGATTTCAATTAATGCTTGAATTGCCTCTAAGGATTGGAATGCAAAGATGGGGAGCGCGACAACATACAGCAATCCTTCGCCAAGCAAGGTAGAAAAACTCATTGCACATCCCCCTCTTTACCAGTATTTTCAGAATATTTTTACTTTGTAGTATAGCAATGATAAACTATTGGTAGGGTAAATACAATAATAACTTGATAAAATGGGATAATAGATATAATGACGATCTGTGTGTGTGACAGTCGTGTGAGAATAAACAAAAAATCGATCCTTTTATTTGTATCGTTACTTATTCGTGATAGAATAAAAAAGGAGGTGTATGTCGTGGATTACAGCAGAATGTGCCCGAAGTACGAGTCGGCCATTGAAGTTCTCGGCAAGAAGTGGTCTGGATTAATTATTCGCGTACTCTTAGGCGGTCCGAGGCGCTTTAAGGACATTAAAGCACAAATTCCGGAGATGAGTGATCGAATGCTGACGGAGCGAATCAAAGAATTCGAGGAAGCAGGCATTCTTGAGCGCAAAGTTTATCCGGAGACACCGGTGCGTATTGAATATGAATTAACAAAAAAGGGACAAGACCTCCAGCAGGTCATTGAATCCATTCAGAACTGGGGCGAGAAGTGGATGTGAGCTGCGTCCGTACGAAAGCCAGACCGCTGAACGATCTGGCTTGTTTTCATCCATAGAAGATTTACTTGTGTGTAAGAAAAAGTGGGGATTAGAAGCGGCCACCAAGCTGTTGCTCAGCCATTTGCACCAAACGCTTAGTGATTTCTCCACCTACAGAACCGTTTTGACGAGATGTTGTATCTGCTCCTAATTGTACGCCAAACTCAGAAGCGATTTCGTATTTCATTTGGTCAATCGCTTGTTGTGCGCCTGGTGCTACCAAATTGTTTGAACTGCGTTGATTTTGAGCCATGATTTGTTCATCTCCTTACGAGAATTTTAGAGTATCAAGGATGTATGTCCTTGTAAGTATATTGTCACAATCTACTCACAATCTTACACATGGTAAATGATAGAAAAAAGGCGAGGGGGAGCCTTATGGTTTTGAAGTTAGTGTTTTATTTCGGGGGATTAGTCACATTTGTAGTGGCATTGCTGACGTATTTTGCTACGAAGCGGGCATGGCCGGCACCTGTCGTGTTATTGCCGATGTTTGGATTCGTAGCGTATTATTCGCAAGACCAGCAGACGGTTTTTCTCATTGGGGCCGGATTTTCGCTGTTAGCTTATCTCATTGCGCTACTCATTAAAGTTTTGATACAAAGAGATAAGCAGAAGGGGTAATGAAAGGAGAATACAATGGAGCAAATTACATGCCCTTATTGTGGAAAACAAGTAACAGGAAATCACCGCTATGAAGTGAAGTGCTATCAGTGCGGGAAATATAGTTATGTAACGGAAGGATGCACGGCTGACCAGGAGAAGCATGAGCTGGCAGAAGCGGCCGGTCACTATGCGTACGCCTATGTTCCGCAGCATGTTCGTGAGTATGCGGACAAATACGGTCTTGCACAATCCGGGCCGACAACTCTGCGTTGGTTCCGTGACCACGAAGAGGAAGCGAATCAGAAAATGAAACAATTTCTTGCAGAGAAATTAGATGAACACGTTCTTTGCAAGCTGCATGAAGAACACGATGGTACGATGCCGTTTCTGTTGTACGTACTTGATTCTCTAGAATTCCCTGTGCCGCGTGCATCGCTTGAATGGGAAGCGGATCAGACAAGCAGCAGCGAGTTTTAATTGCATGCTATTGCCAGAGCCCCACGCCGTACTGAGCGGGGGTTTTTCTTTTATTGGGAAAAGAAGGATTTCTTTGGTGCGATGTGCAATCTAGAACAAAGTGGAAACAAAAGGGGAGATGAGTGCGATGGGGAAATTACATGATGTTGATGTGAATCGAAAGTTTGAAACAAAAAAAGAATACAAAGAGGAACTTAAAAAATACCAGTTGAAACTGCTTACATTACAGCGGCAGTTTCATCAGGAGAATATTCCGCTTATCCTCGTATTTGAAGGCTGGGATGCTGCGGGGAAAGGGGGCGCAATCCGCCGTCTTACAGAGAAGATCGATCCGCGCGGTTTTCAAGTTCATGCGATCAGCGCACCGAATATTATCGAAAAGCAATACCATTATATGAGCCGCTTTTGGAGCAAGCTTCCTCCAAAGGGGGCGATCGGCATCTTTGACCGCTCTTGGTATGGGCGTGTGCTAGTAGAGCGCGTGGAGAAGTTGGCTGATAAAGATGAATGGAAGCGTGCATACCAAGAAATCAACGAGTTTGAGAAGATGCTCGCAGATGACGGTGCTGTCATCGTGAAATTTTGGGTTCATATCAGCAAGCAAGAGCAGCTTGATCGATTTGAAGAACGAAAGGCCAATCCGTTCAAGCATTGGAAATTAACGGAAGAAGATTGGCGCAACCGTGAGAAATGGGATGATTATGTAGAAGCGGTGGATGAGATGCTAGAACGTACCGATACTTCATACGCTCCATGGTTTATTGTCGAAGGGAATTATAAGTGGTATGCTCGCGTAAAGGTGTTAAAGACGGTTGTGCAAGCGATGAAAGCTCGCCTAAAAGCTGAAAATTAGGCGGAGGATAGTTGCGCTTACCGGGCTGGGATGATAGATTAATGACATAAAATGTACACAAATAAGAGGAGCAACGGTGAGTGGAATGATTGAAACAATGGAGCGCCTGACACAGGCACAGGAGGAGCGGAATGCTGTATCCGCCGAGGTATTATATTATCGCATTGAGAAATTAAAACAAAACTTCGCTTTGGCCGGAGATGAGAAAAACGCCAAAAAAGCGGAGCAGTTGCTTGAAAAGTTATACAAAAAAGAATTTACTGTCGCTTTCTGCGGACATTTCTCTGCTGGTAAATCAAGCATGATTAATGCGTTGATGGGAAGCCAGGTGCTGCCATCAAGCCCGATTCCGACGAGCGCTAATGTGGTAAGCATCAAAACCGGAAAGAAGTCGGCAAGGGTCTTCTTCAAACATCGTGCTCCGATGGATGTCGGGGCTGATTATGATGTCAGTGAGCTTAAAAAATACGCAATCAATGGTGATGAAGTAGAGACCATTGAGTTGTACTATCCGTCCAATCTGCTTGGTGAAGCCATCAGTATTATGGATACGCCGGGTATTGATTCAACGGATGATGCACATAAGGTATCAACGGAGTCCTCCCTTCATCTCTCGGATGCCGTATTGTATGTCATGGATTATAACCATGTTCAATCGGAAGTGAACTTTCAGTTTACGAAAACATTGAAGGATCGAGGAGTTCCCGTATATTTGGTTATTAATCAGATCGATAAGCACGTGGACTTTGAATTGAGCTTTGCAGCGTACCGTCAGAGTGTTATTGAGGCGTTTCGGCATTGGGATATTGAGCCGGATGGCATTTATTTTACAACGTTAAAGGACGCCACTCATCCCGAGAATGAGTGGGCTGAGCTGCTTGAGAAACTTGGCGAGCTTTTCAAAAACAAAGAAACGCTTATTATTCCAAGTATTATGCGGGCTGCAATGTATTTGATTGAGGAACACCGAAGATTTCTCCATGATATGCATGCTCAAGAGCGTGAGCCGTATGAGCGCTTGGTCAAAGAGCGGGCAGAGGAGGGAGATGTGCAGAAGCAGTATGCAGAACTGTCCGCACGTCTGTCGGCCCTGTTTGAACCGGCCGATCAGCTTGAAAAACAGGGGAAGCAAGAACTGCAGAACATTCTTGAGAATGCTCCGTTAATTCCGTTCTCCACACGTGAGCTGGCTCGTCTCTTTCTAGAGAGCCGACAGCCTGGCTTTAAGGTTGGATTCTTATTCTCGGGCAATAAGACAAAGGAAGAAAAAGCGAAGCGGCTGCAGGAGTTGCATGCGGAGCTTTCTCAGAATGCATCTGCGCACTTGGAATGGCATATTAAGGGGCTTTTGCGTATTCTTCCTGAAACGTATGGGTATGATGACAGCGAGTATCAGAAGCAGGTTATGGATTTTGCTGTTCCTCTCTCTGAGACGCTAATAGAGAATGAAGTCAAAACAGGAGCTCTGACAGGCGGCGAGGCAATTCTTAATTACTCCAAAGATATCGCCAATGCAGTGAAGAATCTGTATCGCCGCAAAGCAGCGGATATGATTGAGCGTGCAGCACAGGCTATGCGCAAGCAGGCAGAGGGTGAAGCAGCGGAGCTTACACAGCAGCTTGATTCGATTCGTGAATGGAAAGAGGCTGAAGACAAGTTAACGACATTGGCTGAACAGGAGATTCGTACCCAGCACAAACTGTCTGATATGGTATGGAAGGGAGCACCAGGCGAGGAGCAGGCGGCACCACTTCCAGCCTATGAGCAGCAGGCGGCAGAGCGGACGGCAGCAACGAGCGCTTCACCTGCACACATAGAAGCAAAGCCAATCCGCCTGACGACGGCTAAAGAAGTGGGGCGACAGGATACAGGCTATACGTCCGCAATAAAAAAGGACTACAAAGCGCAGCGTGTGCAGACCGCTGATATGCTTCGCCAAAGCGCTCATACGATCCATGATGTTCCAGGGTTATCCGGTATTGCACGCGCGATGGAGCAGCGTGCAGAACGCCTAGACAAGAACCGCTTTACTGTAGCGTTGTTCGGTGCTTTCAGTGCGGGGAAATCTTCATTTGCCAATGCGTTGATGGGTGATTTAATTCTTCCGGTTTCTCCAAATCCGACGACGGCTGCTATTAATAAGATTTTACCGCCGGATGAGCACAATCCGCATGCCAGCGTACGCGTCCGTTTGAAAACGGAGCAGGATATTACAAGCGATGTGCTTCATTCACTTGATGTGTTCGGTGTGCAGGCGAATACCATTCAAGAGGCAATTGAGCAGACCGCGACTCTTGATGCAGGAGACATTCACCCGACAGCAAAACCGCATTATAGTTTTCTTCGCGCGGTACAGAAAGGGTTCGGTGAGATCGTCTCTCGTCTTGGCGAAGATCTTATTATCGGCCTTCAAGAGTTTCAGGAGTTTGTTGCGCAGGAGCATAAAGCGTGCTTTGTGGAATGGATTGAGTTGTATTACGATTGTCCGCTCACACAGCAGGGCATCATTCTTGTGGATACGCCGGGTGCCGATTCAATTAACGCTCGTCATACAGGCGTTGCTTTTGAGTACATCAAAAACGCCGATGCTGTATTGTTCGTCACATATTATAATCATGCATTCTCACATGCAGACCGCGAATTTCTCATACAGTTAGGGCGCGTTAAAGATACGTTTGCTATGGATAAGATGTTCTTTATCGTAAATGCGGCGGACTTGGCCCAATCGAAAGAAGAGTTGGACGGCGTAGTAGATCATGTTGTACAAAATCTGGCTACGTGCGGAATTGTTCGTCCGCGCATTTATCCCGTATCGAGTCAGACTGCGCTCTTGGCTCGCATGGATGAGAAGGGCAAGCTGAGCGAATCAGCCGCAGGTATTCTTCGCAAACGATTGGGTATAAGGGAAGGGGAGGCACTTCCGGCTACAGAGGAAGCACTAAGCTTCTCCGGGCTTGCACATTTCGAAGAAGAATTCATTTCCTTTACGCTTGAAGAACTTATGCAGATTGCTCTTAATGAAGCATTTGCTGAAGTTCGTCGCAGCATAAAAACGATGGATGATCTCATCCTAGCTGCGCGTCAGGATGTGAGCCTGCGTGAGCGCAAGCTGATTGAGGCTAAGAGTCATCAGGACCGTGCGCTGCAGGAGATTCATCAATGGGATACAACGGCTGATGTTCAGGCGGTAGAGAAGGAAATACAAGAACTTACGTATTATGTTAAGCAGAGGGTTATGCTGCGCTTTAGCGAGGCATTTCGCCATTCATTCAATCCTTCGTCAATCCAAAATGACGGACGGGATTTGAAGAAGGCATTGCAGCAGGGACTTGAAGAATTATCACGTTTCCTGGCGTTTGATTTGGCACAGGAGATGCGTGCCACAGCGCTGCGTATTGAGAAGTTCATGGCAGGCATAGGAGTGAAAATGCTTGAGCGGCTTGCGGTACGTATGCAGATCGAACACTTCGAACTTCGAACATGGGAGCAGCCTGCATATGACACGCCCGAGTTTGCCGCACAGTTCCCAGAAGGAACGACCAATGAGCTGCGAGGTTCGCTCAGCTTGTTTAAAAATCCGAAGCAGTTTTTTGAACAGGGCGGTCATGAAAAAATGAGGGAATCACTCGAACAGAAATATCAAAACCCGGTGCAGGCATATATAGGTGAAGGCGAGCACATTTTGCGCGAATACTATCTTGCGGCATTTCTGCATGAAATAAAGCAAGCTCGCACGCGTGCAGAAACGGAAGTGGAAGAGCATTTTGCAGGTCTTCTTGCTGCACTTAGTATGAAGATGGATGTAGAAGATCTTGCGCTGCGTAGGCAGAATGTAGAGGCCGGTTTGTCAGCCGCTGTCGCTTTGGTTGATCCAAAATAAAACAATTATGTCTCGCTACTCTATGAATTTTCTACTATAATGAAAGAAGCAGTATAGAGAAAAAAAACGATGTGGTGGGTGATACCGGATGAAAATTGTCGAAACAAACCTTGTAGGCCAAGAGTTCTCCTTTGATTTGATCGATACCGCCCTGCATGACATCGGATTCAATCGTGGCGGCATGTTCGATTACGATTGGGCTGCGTATGACTATCCGTTGTTGACGTCGAAGCTGGAAGATTTCATGTTTCTGCGCATTTTCACACGTGCTACGTCAGGTGAGATCGAACGTAGTAATTGCACAGTTCAGGTGACGGATGTGATGATCACCGGTGCTAAGTACCACGAAGGACTTGATTTCAGCAAAGAAATCGAGAAGAGCTACGTGGATCGTGCTCGCGAAATCATCAAAGAAGCTGCACAGCGGCTCAAAGCTGACAAGATTGACATCAATGTTCGTGATGCGAGCGTGACTGACCGCGAAATTCGCAGCGGTGTGCGTCCCGTATTCTAAACACAAATAAAGAGAGGCCTTCGGTCGTTTTGTCCGAAGGCCTCTCTACTATGTAGAAAGCAAGCATGATGGGAGAAGGGTGAGGGCGATGAAAAACATATGGGGCATGGGGTTTATAGCTTTGCTGCTGGTATTCGTACTTACGGCCTGTGGGCAAGAGAAGACAGGTGAAGAGAAGAATGCCACAAGTATGAAAGTGTCGTTTAAAGCACCGGACAATATAGAAGCGGGAAAAAAAATGGAGTATAGCGTTCACATCGAAAAAGACGGACAACCAGTAAAAGATGCAGACGTTGTCGTTCAACTGGAGATGGCAGCGATGGATCATGGGAAGAATGGCTTCCGTGCAACAATGATGGAGCCTGGTACATATAAAGGACAAGCAGTATTGCCAATGGGGGGAGATTGGCTTGCTTACGTGCAGATAAAAGCAGGGGGAGAAGACATGACTGAACAGTTTGCATTCAAAGCTAAAGGGGATATGATGCTTCCAGAAGAGATGGATAAAGTCGGACTGCAGGAAGACGGATCATTAAAGAACCCAGATTTTTAATAAAAAGAAGCGCACAAGGTTCTGTTCAGTAACCATGTACGCTTCTTTTTTCATTATGTTCTAGCAGCCGATACATAGTTACGGGCCAGCATCTCGTCGTAAGGCTTACTCATCCACGAATCTTCCGTATCAGGTCTATTTGCATGCGCCCATTCTGTACTGTCTGCTGTCTGCGCCGTCCGGATGTCATGTTTCTCGGATAATGAGAGAGGCGTAGAGGAATGGGGAGTCTTTGTTGAATAGCTCATGCACGTGTCAATGATTTCATCCCAGTTGGCGAAGCTCATAATTGAGTCATTCTCCCTTCTTTTGAAATCCGTGCCTCGATACCGGTTCGCTATTGTGCCAAGTAGAGTCTCTAGCTGGCCTCCTTTCCTGTCATTTGCTTTATTATAAAAAAGGATAGAAAAAATAACAATATTAATTTTGTAATTTTCTATTAATTAAAACGAAAGAGGTCGATAGGTGTGTTTTTCATATAATTGCAAAAGGACGGGAGATATTCCCGCCCTTTTGCATGTGTTTATTCTGTCACGGTTTTATTTGGAGCAGATGTAAAGGATGCTACAATACCACCGATGATAATTCCGATGATCGCTGGCATGATCCAGCCTAAGCCCTGTGATAGCAGCCCGCTCATAAGAGGGAGTTGTATCAGCGCATTCGTAACAGCAGGGAAGGTAATTCCTGCTGCACTGAGACCATCAAGTATAGACAGTACTGCCGCACCAATCACACCTCCGACATATACGGGACGGCGTCCTTGGAACAGCGTATTTGTCAGCGTGAGAATAATCAGGACGATAGCAATCGGATACAGCGTCACCAGAAGAGGTACAGAAATCTTCAGAATGGTAGAAAGACCGAAATTGGTAATTACCACACTGAATAGAACCAAAATCGACAGAACAAGACGATACGAGAGGCGATTGTTCGTCAGATTTGAGAAGAATTCCGCGCAGCTTGTAATCAATCCTACCCCTGTGGTTAAGCAGGCAAATGTAACTGCAAACGACAGCAGGATCAATCCGCCTTGTCCAAGCAATTCTTTGGCCATTAGTGTGATTAATTGTCCGCCGTTTTCATATGGTCCGACTACGTGACCGCTCGTGGCACCGAGATAGGTTAAACCGACATACAAAAGTCCGAGACCGGTTACAGCAATGACGCCCGACTTGATAATGATTTTGGCCTGCATATTTTTGTTTGTAATACCAAGCTCGCGTACTGTGTTAGCAATTACGATACCGAATACGAGAGCAGCCAGCGTATCCATCGTATTATAGCCTTCTAGAAACCCTTTTGAAAACGGATTTTCTAATGTTGCAGTTGAATATCCCCCATCGCCAAGAGGTGAAATTGCCCCACGGATTAGTAATACGGCTAGCAGGACAATCATAATTGGTGTAAGAATTTTACCGAAACGGTCAACCAGCTTGCCAGGATGCAGGCATAGCCAGAACGCAATACCGAAGAATACGATGCTGTAGATGAGCAGACTTGTCGTAGAGCCGCGAACACCTTCCGGCAGGAATGGTGCGACCCCAATTTCGTAAGCTACCGCACTTGTACGTGGAATGGCTAACAGCGGTCCAATTGCCAAATATGTGAGTACTGAAAAGATAACAGAGAATACAGGATTGACGCGGTTCCCCATTAACCGCACATTGCCTCCTGCGCTTGCAACTGCCGCTACACCCAATAGTGGCAGACCCACACCAGTGATCAGAAACCCAAGGATTGCTGTCCACATCGCCGGTCCAGCATCATGGCCTAAAGTCGGCGGGAAAATAATGTTGCCTGCTCCTAAAAAGAGCGCGAATGTCATTAAACCAACAGCCCATAGTTCTTTTACTGATAACACTTGCTTCATACTTCCTCCTTGTACCCTAACCCAATAAATGACTGAATTTTTAGTCGTATCTGTCAAACGACTTATCTATCATACCATATTTTATTTATAAATAAAGTATAATACATAAATTCAAAATAGAAAAACTATTCATTTTTTATAGGGGAAAACAAGAGAAGGCCACTGAGAAAGTGTAAAGCTTATGAGAAGTCGATGTTCCTTAGTAATCACTTCGATCAGTCCAAGTTTTTCTTCCTGCTTGATAAGGATCGGTTCCTTCCGACGTAAAAACATCGGAGCCTGTGTGAGTGAAAAAAAGATGCTCTCATCTTGGTCATAGAAATCAATTGTTTGGCTTGGTTCACAAATATAGAGGCTGCGTAAGTGAATGACACGTCCTTGATGAATGCGATGCCATTCAAATACACCTAATCCCGTCATCTCGGTGTGCTGACGATAGGCTGATAGCGGCACAAAGGAGAGATAGAGAGGCTGCGATTGATTTTTTTGTTGAAGCAGATGAGAGACTAGGAGTATTTCGCGAATTTCGTGTATAAGATGTAGAAAGCGGATAACAGCCATAGATATGAATGACTCCTTTACGCAATACAATATGTGGCGTTGACGCTATTCAAGTAGTATGTACGAATAAAGGGAAGAACATACAAAAGAATCAGGATAAAAAATTTAGAATTTTTGAACATTGTTAAACAGATTAAATAATACTAGGTTCGTTGTAACAAATTTGTTACAATTGCTGTAATAGGGAAGAGAATCTTAAAAGTTGGAGGGTATCTTATGCCAGAGACTCAGTTGAAAGAAATCTGTGAGGAGTCCTACAACAGATTGAAGAAAGTTTGTATGGAACTAGAGAAGTTCTTAAACTCGACGACGTTGAATCAATTAGTACAAACCTCTTCTAACCCTGAGGAGTATGAACCGTATTATCGAGACTACCTATCCGATTTTCGCCATCTCCTCGTTAACTGTGAAAATGCCTATGAGAAGTTAGGTATTTGCCTGCGCCGCGCCCGTTTTAATAAAGAATTCGCGGAAGAAGCCCTCTATACGGTATACCACACTTGTGTAAACGTATTCTTTTATCCGAAGGGAGAAGTATACGAAGAGGATGGCCGTAATTCGTATACAGGCCGTGATGCGATTATCTTCCATAAAGAAGTAACTCCCGACCTTAAAGAGATGACTTTAGGCATGTCAAAAGTATTTGAATACCTAAGAGACGAACTTCAGTATTATGAAACAGACTATGTGACGATGAAACGGATGAGTACAGTTCGCTAATCGCATAAAAAAAAGTATACAATCTCCCGCTGTTTATAAGGCAGCGGGAGATTTTTTTATACGTGTAGCTCTTCTACATAAATAGTTGTCGAAGCCACTCAAGCAGACCTCCGTTTTTATGCGGTGTGGGTTCTTGCTTGGGTGCGGTCGGCTGAGCGGCATTTTGCATTTTGATGCCTGCCAGTTGCAGCGCGCGCGGTACGTCCATAATGCCGTAACCGTAATGCTGATCCCAGCCTTTGATGCCGGCATCGGTTGTAGCCTCTCGGATGATCTTCATTACTTCTCTATTGCTTAATGAAGAATTTAGCGAACGAATAAGTCCGGCTAATCCGGCGACATGAGGACAAGCCATAGAGGTACCGGATAATGAAGCATAATCCTTTTGAATGTACGTGCTTGGAATGTCTACTCCAGGTGCTGACACATCAATATGAGGACCGAAATTGGAGAACTCGGCCTGTTTTCCCTTCCAGTCAACTGCAGCTACGCTGATTACCTCAGGGTAAGCGGCAGGATAGCTAGGCTGATTCGTATGGTCGTTTCCGCTTGCAGCGATCATGATGACATTTTTACTGAAAGCGTACTTAATTGCATCATGAAGTACGTTAGAGGGATGATAATTTCCAACACTCATGTTGATGACCTTGGCGCCATGATCGGCTGCCCAAATAATGCCGCGGGCAATATCAAAAGAAGAGCCGCTGCCGTCTGCCCCAATGCCTTTAACCGGCATAATCTTGTTATTCCAGGCAATGCCAGCAATCCCTTGCTGGTTGTTGGTTTTTGCTGCGATAATGCCGGCAACATGCGTGCCGTGTCCATTATCATCCTGTGCCTTGTTAGAGTCGTTTAGCACATTATAGCCGCTCACTAATTTTCCCTGAAATTCAGGATGGGTTAAGTCAACGCCCGTATCAATCACGGCGATAATTACATCGGGTTTTCCTTTGGTGATATCCCAGGCTTTTTCCATGTCGATTGCAGGCATGTTCCATTGATAGCGAGGATAGAGCGTATCGTTAGGCGTTGCATTCGGCAGAAGCAAATAATTGGGCTCAGCAAACCGGACATCCTGTCGTTTATTAAAGTATGCGATCAATTCATCGGTAGACATTGTATGTGATTTGAAAATATAAAGCGTACCGGACCCTGCTTTTTTCCAACCGTTAATATGGGTCATTGTCTGCTTCAGATTATCAGGCGCAGGAGGTGTCTTGAATTTGACGGTAACTTCCCGTTTCATGTAATGGCTCGTCTGTTTGCTGTTATGGTGAATCGTAATAACATGGCCGCTGCTATCAAGCTGTTTGCGTGCTTCCTGAACTTCACTAATATAGTTAATCCGGTAAAATTTACTTTTCTCCTGTGTCTGTTGCACAACAGGGGGAGATGCTTGTTTGGGCGGTGCTGCGCTGCGCTTCGGCTCGGCAAATAAAAAATATGCGGCCAACAGCACAGCCAGCCCGCCAGCGCCATATCGAACAAAGCGTTTCATGAGGAACCTCCTTAGGGAAGTGATGCGTTGCTTATAGCGTGTGGCAGGTGTGGGCATTGTATGAAAGGTGGATTTTTACAGCCTGAAAACCACTGTCATACCTTGTGCTGACAGGAGGAAATTAACACGAAAAAATCATAATTTTTTGAAGGTAAACGCTTTTATTTGTGGAATAAGTATAGTACAGTGTTGTATAACAAACAGAATTTTCGCTAAAGTAAAAAGCTCTGCCGAAGAGCTAGAATATTACTCGGATGGGGGTTGAAACCATGACTACGAAAGAACGACCGCAGGATATCATGATGCTTGACGACACCGCGAATCTTACGAACTATGAGGAAGCGGCACGTACCATGGATTGGAAAGAGATGGAGAAGAACTTTTCTTGGTACGAGACAGGCAAAGTGAACATTGTCTTTGAAGCGATTGACCGGCATGTGGAGAACGGCAATGGCGACAAAGTGGCATTATACTATACGGACGGAGAGCGGGACGAGCAGTACACATACGAACAACTGCGCCAGTTATCCTGCCAATTTGCTAACGGTTTAAAGGAGAAGGGTGTGCAAAAAGGCGATCGTGTCTTTATTTTCATGCCGCGCAGCCCTGAGTTGTTTATCGCTTTGCTTGGCATTGTGCGCATGGGCGCCATTGCAGGTCCGCTTTTCGAGGCGTTCATGGAGGATGCTGTTAGAGATCGTCTGCTTGATAGCGGCTCTGTGGCTGTGGTGACGACACCGTCCCTTCTTTACCGCATTCCGGTGAATGAACTCCCAGAATTAAGACATGTTATTCTTGTCGGTGCGCAGGAGAAGACGGCCGACAATCAAGTATTATATGAAGAGTTAATGGCATCGTCTGATGAATATACCATTGAATGGGTAGAGCGTGAATCAGGCATGCTGTTGCATTATACATCGGGTTCAACCGGTAAACCAAAAGGTGTTTTTCAAGTTCATGATGCCATGATTCATCAGTATGTATCAGGTAAATGGGTATACGATCTGCGAGAAGGCGATATCTATTGGTGTACCGCAGACCCCGGTTGGGTAACGGGAACATCGGCGGGCATGTGGGCTCCGTGGTTGAATGGAGTATCCGTTGTGCTGCGCGGTGGACGTTTTAAGCCGGCAGATTGGTATGCGACGCTTGAAAAATATAAGGTGAACGTATGGTTTAGTGCGCCGACGGCATTCCGGATGCTGATGGGAGAAGGCGATGAGCTGCCAAAGCGCTTCGATTTATCTTCGCTGCGTCATATTCTCTCTGCGGGAGAGCCGTTGAATCCAGAAGTCATCCGTTGGGGATTAGACGTATTACAGCACCGCATTCATGATAACTGGTGGATGACGGAGACAGGATCAACCATCTGTGCCAATTATCGTTCCATGCCGATTCGTCCTGGCTCTATGGGTAAGCCGCTGCCAGGCATTAAGATGGCGATTGTAGATGATGAAGGCAATGAGCTTGCGCCGAACACGATGGGGAATCTTGCTATTATGCCGCCGTGGCCGGCAATGATGCGTAAGATCTGGAACAATCCGGCAAAGTATGAGGAGTATTTTATGACCGGATGGTACGTATCTGGGGATTCTGCTTATATGGATGAGGATGGATACTTCTGGTTTGAAGGACGTGTAGATGATGTAATTAATACGTCCGGTGAACGGGTGGGTCCATTTGAAGTTGAGAGCAAGCTGGTAGAGCATCCAGCGGTAGCCGAGGCTGGTGTTATCGGTGTTCCCGATCCGGTACGTGGTGAGATTATCAAGGCATTCATTACATTGCGTGCGGGCTATGAAGAGAGCACAGAATTGAAGGAAGAGATTCGGGTATTTGTGAAGGAGCGCTTGGCTGCACATGCTGCACCGCGACAAATAGAATTCCGTGATAAGCTTCCGAAGACGCGTTCCGGTAAGATCATGCGCCGTGTCTTAAAGGCTTGGGAACTCGGTCTGCCAACAGGTGATTTATCTACAATGGAAGACTAATGCAACCAAAGAAAGAGGTAAGAACGCTATGTTCCTACCTCTTTCTTTTATGCTTAGAAATGTAGTTGTCATGCTTTACAAGGAAGCGTATCCGGTCTCGGTTCGTTGACGCAGCAGATGCATGGATTTTATATAGCTTTCCAATTCATGGAGCGTATGTACCCCACGACGTTCGAGTTCTTCAATAAACATAAGAAATAATTGGGCAGTCATCAGTGCGTCGCCAAGCGCAGTATGCCGTTCTTTTATCTCGATGTTGTGCTGATCAAGCAGCGTATCTAGTCCATATGATGCGTTGGTTGGAAGCAGATGATAAGCCAGGGTCATCGTGTCGATAACAGGGTTATACAGCTTGGTTCTGCATAGTTTTTTGAGGCGGCTGTTCAAAAAGTTCATATCAAAGTCAGCGCAATGCGCCACCAAGTAGCTGTCATGAATAAAGGTAAGGAATTTGTGGAGTACCGGCAGCGCTGGGGGAGAGTCTTTTACATCATCATTCGTAATTCCGGTAATCTCTGTAACGATAGGTGGAATAGGCTTATTCGGATGAATGTATTCGTGAAAATATTCACTTTCATGAATTTGTCCGTTTTGAATGATGACTGCTCCTATCGAGATAATCTCGTCTCCAGCAAATGGGTGAAATCCAGTTGTTTCTGTATCGAATACAACAAAGCGCATGGAGCGCAGATGGCGATCCGGATACGTACGATGCCGGATGCTGTCAGTCATTTCCTTCACATTTTGGATCAATTCAGGGTCAAGAATGGGCTTCTCTTTATACCAGTTTGTCGTGATGTGCTTGATGTATTTACTAAGGGGAAAAGGGTACATCATCTTCACATCCTTCTCTCTATCTCATTTATTAAGCATATCATAAAGTAAAAATAACGAACAGATTTTTTAGAAAATTTAGATACCGCTTTCTTCCTTGACGAATATGGTTGGGAGGGGTACCATGAATGAAAAAGAACCACTAGGGGTGCCGCAGGCTGAGAGAAGCAACCGCTTCGACCCTTAGAACCTGATCCGGGTAATTCTGGCGAAGGGAAGTGGATGGATGCTGCCGCATCGTCGGCCTGCTCGTACAAGAACGGTAAGCGCCATTCCACTTGGAGTGGCGCTTTTTGCTGAGCGCATGCAAAAACGAATCCTGCATGCCGCTATATTCATCATAAGAAAAGAGGTATCTGTATATGAGCATATATAAAGCATTAACAGTAGCAGGGTCTGATAGCGGAGGCGGAGCAGGGATTCAAGCCGACTTGAAGACATTTCAGGAGCTTGGCGTATATGGTATGTCTGTTCTCACCGCGCTTACAGCGCAGAATACAAGAGGCGTACACGGGGTGCATCCGATTCCACCGGCATTTATTGCCCAGCAAATGGATGCAGTATTATCAGATATCGGCACAGATGCAGTAAAAACCGGAATGATATTCGATAGTGAGATTATTCAGATGGTAGCCGATAAGCTAAAAGAATACAACGTGCCTAATTATGTGCTTGATCCAGTAATGATCGCTAAAGGCGGTGCTCCGCTTCTCCTAGAAGAGGCAGTACAGGCGGTAAAAGAATATTTGCTGCCTATCGCAACCGTCGTAACACCAAATCTTCCAGAAGCAGAGGTGCTTACCGGTCTGCGTGAGATTACAACCAAGGAGCAGATGAAAGAGGCTGCACGCATGCTTCATGGATGGGGTGCGCAGCATGTAGTTGTGAAGGGAGGACATGGGACGGGAGAGATCGTTACAGATATTCTGTATGATGGCCACGAATTTATAGAGCTAGAAGCGGAGCGTTTTTATACGGAGCATACGCATGGTACCGGCTGTACTTTTGCCGCTGCAATTACAGCAGGACTTGCGGCAAAGAAGCCGGTACGAGAAGCGGTGGAACAAGCCAAACAATTTATTACTGCAGCGATCAGTAATCCATTGGGGATTGGACATGGGCATGGTCCAACCAATCACTGGGCATATCGGACAAAGGGAAAATAAGAAAAGCAAGCGGGGCGTCGCTGCCTCGCTTGCTTTTTGGGTTATACGGTTGCTTTTTTCGCGGTACTTTTTGTACTTTTATCAAGTGCGGCTTTGATCTCGTCCAACTTCGTTATAATTTCATCATCAAGTCGTTCATCAAGTTTTTCTACTTTCTCCTCTAACTGAATGACCAATTGTGCCAACCGGGCAATTTCATCTTTGTTTGGCAGATTGTTCTCGGTAAGGAGTTGATCGACCATCTTTTTATATTGATCCTGGGAATAAAAAAACCACTTTTGATATTCGCCAATCATCGTCGAATATTCCGATGTTTTGACGAAGTCGTCCATCGTCTTCCCCCATGTTTTTTCCACTAGATCATACCAGCTTTTCCACATTTGAACCGGGTCGAACGTTTGATTGGATGCCATGCGAATCCCTCCTGTTTTTTAATCCCTCCTTTTTATATTACGTTCGATAGGTAAAATATACAAATAAAATTATGAAAAAATTAAAAAAGTAACGACCATGCATTTTTACACAATCATGCTCGTATAGTGAAGTGAATGGGACATACAAGGGAGGCGTGTATATGGAGAATAATAAAGAGAAGACCCAGTCTTACAGCACACCCAAAAATCTGCTTACTCCGTGTGTGCTGCTTCTCCTTCAACGAGTAAGCAACTACGGCTATCAAATTATTCAAGACCTAGTAGAGTTCGGATTTACATCTGTTGATCCTGGTTATGTATACCGTATTCTTCGTCAGCTAGAGAATGAAAAGCTTGTGCAGTCACATTGGGAAATATCTACAGGCGGCCCTCCAAAGCGCATGTATTCTATTACAGAAGCAGGAATTGAACATCTGGGCATATGGTCATGTGAATTAGAACGCTATCAATATACGTTAGATCGTTTTTTTGCAATGTATGAACGAATATTGTTTCATTCCATCGATAAAAAAAGATAAAGTGAAAGATTATTCTAAAGAAATAGGAAAAAGTATGGAATACAAAAGGATTACAAGTTAAGATAGAGGCAATAACGTACTTGGGAGGGATTATCATTGTTTCGTAAATTGAATGATGTGTCTATTAAGCTAAAGCTTACAGGCACGATCTTGTTGATCACGCTGCTTCCGTTAATGACAGCGGGTTTTTTAAGCTACAATTCTGCTTATAATAGCGTGTATGATATGACAGTACAGGATTTGAAGTACATAACGAAAATTAAGGCCGAAGAAATTAATTCTATCCTTAATGATAAACAGACCAATGCAATAGCATCAGAGAGAGTCAAAGCGATGGTGGATGATGTAGAGACAAATTATTATAAAGCTAATGGATTGAGTGGATACGCTTACATTATTGATGATAAAGGAACGGTGCTTTATCATCCGGATTCGAAAATGATCAATACCAGTTTGGCGGGTGAATCGTTTGCTAAGGATATTTTAAATCAAAAAACAGGCTATATCACGTATCCATGGAAGGGAGAAGAAAAAGTCGCTTCTTTCGTCCAACTGTCGAATGGATGGGAGCTGGTTATCGGTAGTTATTTAAAAGATATGATGAAGCCGCTCCTGTTTATTCGTATGCAAATATTTATTATTAGTCTGGTTTCATCCCTGTTTGCCATTGTTATCGGTTATATGATTGTGAATTTCTTGACCAAGCCGATGAAGGAATTGGTAGTGGCGATGGAGAAGGCGGAGGCGGGAGATATCACCGTACAAGTAACTCCGGGATCAAAGGATGAGGTCGGACAACTTACCCACATGTTCAATGAAATGATTCGTGAATTCAGAAACATGCTGCGGCAGGTTAATGAGGTGTCACAGCAGGTGGCAGCGTCATCTGAGCAACTGACAGCTAGTGCCAACGAAAGCACGCGCGCTTCCGAACAGATTTCCGAAGCGTCGCAGGAAATTGCTTCAGGCTCAGAGGGACAGATGGAGAGCGTGCGTCTAACAACCGAAGCGCTGCATAGGATGGGTGGAAATATTAAAGATATTGCCGATAAAATTCATACGGTAAAGAAAGATTCCTCCATTGTGGTTACGTATGCCCAAGAGGGAGAAAATTCCCTGAAAAAAGTTGGATTTGAGATGAATGATATTTCGCAGAAAGTAAGCGATACAGAAACGCAGATTCGTGAATTAGGCAATCGCTCGGAAGCCATTAAAGGTATCATTGGCACCATCCGCCAGATTAGTGAGCAGACGAATCTATTGGCGCTTAATGCCGCCATTGAGGCTGCACGTGCCGGAGAGCAGGGTAAGAGCTTTGCTGTAGTAGCGCAGGAAATTCGCAAGCTGGCTGAACAATCAGGCAAGTCGGCCAGCGAGATTGCTACGCTGATCTCTGATATTCATACAAAAATCGGTACCGCGGTTGCTTCGATGGGAGAGAGCAGTCAAGCTGTATCAGAAGGACGTTCCGTTGTTGGGGAAGCGGGTCAAGCTTTCTCGACGATATTGAAGGCGATTGCAGATTTGAATCAACAGATTGAGCTGGTTACCGCATCTTCAGAAACCATTTCTCAAGGAACGGAGGATATTGTGCGTCAGGGTGACGAGATTTCACGTCTAGCTTCAACCGCTGCCGCTGACACACAGGAGGTAGCGGCTGCTTCACAAGAACAGACGGCTACTATGGAAGAGATTAATGCTGCATCCGAGATGCTAGCGAAGATGGCAGAGGAGCTGCAGACGCATGTTAGCCGGTTCAAAATTTCATAGTATGTAGCTTTCCGCCACTTAATTAGCTAGAATGAAAAAAGGGGCGGGAGGTGAAAAAATGGATTACGTAGATCGCAATCGAGCTTCTTTCGATAAACTGGCAAACCAGGCGGGCGAGAAATGGCGTCATCGAGAGCTGACCATGCAGTTTATCCCAGGATTTCAGATGCTGCTTGGGGGCAACAGCGTGCTCGACCTTGGTTGCGGTGCCGGACACGATGCGCTGCGGTTGAAGCGATATGACTTGCATGTACAGGGTCTTGATATTAGCGAGGTTATGCTTGCACAGGCCAAGCAGAAGGTACAGGATGTAGAATTTATTCAAGGAGACTTCCGGCATATTCCGACCGGAGATGAATTGTATGATGGGGTATGGGCTAATGCTTCGCTCATTTACTTAACCGAAGAAGATCTGCATAAAGCGCTTGATGAAGTCTATCGCGTACTGAAACCAGGTGGGGTCTTCTTCTCCTCCTATCGAATTGGTGAAGGAGATATCGTGGTCGATAATATTTTTAATCGACTTTATAAGGAGGAAGAGATACAACGTATCCTGCGCTCGCACGGATTTCGAATTTTCGACCGTACCAATACAGGTGGAGAAGAAGAACCTTTTGTAAGCTTATATGCTGTTAAGCAATGATCATACATAGGTAGCCGCAGATTTTCTGCGGCTATTTTCCTTTTTGCAGCCGTTGTTTCGTAAGCGCCCGACGCTGGCTGCGTATTTTATACCGGTCTTGTGCCGTTTTGTAATTCCAGCGTTCTTCTTCTGATTCAGGAAGAACGGGCGGTACAGCAATCGGCTTGTCATTCTCATCAAGTGCTACGAATGTAAGATAGGATTGAGCGGTCAAACGTCTGTCTCCCGTTAGAAGATTTTCCGCTTCAACCTTTACATAGATCTCCATGGAAGTATTATGTGTCCATGACACATAGCCTTCTAGACAGATGGCTTCCCCAGTACGGATTGGAGCAAGGAAATCTAGACTATCGCTTGATGCTGTCACAACTTGTCTGCGGCAATGGCGCATTGCGGTGATGCTTGCGACTTTATCAATATAGGCCATAACATTGCCGCCGAAGATGGTTCCATGATAGTTCGTATCCGGCGGCAGAACGATATCAGTCATGATGGTACGGGATTCGTGTGTGCGTTTTCCTTGCAAAGTAACTCACCTTTCTTTTTTGGTTCTCATAGGTATGCACCTAATTTGCCCGGTATAGGCAAGCGTCGTGTCTCATCGTCCTATGGGTGAATACAGTGTAACAGATTACTAAATAAAACAATACGAATGGAGGACGTTACACGTGAATTACTATCATCAGCCCATGGGCGTCATGCAGACGATGGATGTGGAAGTGGTTAAATATCACTACCACGTAGAGAAGATGAAGTATTACGAGCACAAATGTCACAAACATGCGCATCACAAAAAATGCTACAAAAATTATTATAAGCGTTATTGTTACCACAGAAAAATGTATGAATATTATTGCAAAAAAGGCTTCCATACAATGCATGGCTATGGACCAGCATTTCCGGGACCGCCAATGAATATGGGGATGTACGGCTATCCGGCATCTTACAGTGAAAATGAACAGGTACGTGAGAGTTCGAGCAATTGAGGAAAATTGTGCTAAGAAGAACGAGCATTCCGCTCGTTTTTCTTATTTCCAGCCAATATACTGATGTGCGCGTGTGAATAGCGTAGGGTAAATGAGAAAGCCCAGTATGATGCTGGTAAGTGCAGAAGCGGCCGTATATGAAAACATAATAAGCAGTTGATACCGTACCGCTTCAATTGGACTGGTGCCTGCAATGATTAAACCGGTCATCATACCGGGTAGTTGAACAAGCCCGACAGTCTTCATCGCATCAATAATGGGAATCATACCTGCGCGTATGGCATCCCGGGTTAAGCGTTCGCTGGCCTGACGGCTCGTGGCACCGAGTGAAAGTGCAACAAGGATTTCCTCCCGCATAGAGGCGGAGCGCTCGCGCATTTGATTGAGGAGCAGCGACGAGACGATCATGCAGTTCCCGATGATCATTCCGCTAATGGGAATGACTGCCTGCGGTTTCCACTGAAGCATGCCGAATGCGAGCATCATTCCTATTGTCAGTGCGGAAACCAGTGAAATGGTGAACAAAACACGAAGGAATACATACGGAACTCCCTGGCCGCGTTTGGCTGAATTTTGAGCGGCAACGACCAACATGATAAGCAGTATGCAGATAATAAATAGCGGATGATTGCTAGAGAAAACAAATTCAAGTACGTATCCGATAGCTAGAAGCTGTACAATGGCGCGTATGGTACTGAGCAGCATGTCGCCTTCGAGCTGCAATTTCAGGCGAAGAGACAGCAGCATGGCGATCAAAACAAATCCTATAGTAGCAACAGTGGCAAGCGTACTCATTGTCTGCTCCGCTCCTCTACTCGGCCGTTCTCTAAGTGCCATGTACTGCTTCCCAAGCGTTTGGCCTGTTCAGGCGAATGGGTAATCCATAGTACGGTATGCCCTTCCTTATGGTAGGAGAGAATCTCATGTTCGATATATGCAGCGCTTTGATGGTCCAATGCCGAGGTTGGTTCATCAAGCAGGAGAACATCGGGTGAGAGGGATAGAGAGCGTGCGATGTTGACACGTTGCTTTTCTCCTCCTGAGAGTTCCTTGATGCTGCGTGACAAGTAGGATGCAGGCAGTGAAACTCGGGTGAGCAGAGCCTCCATCTCGCTCCTTGGCAGTGTTTCTCCTGCAAGCTGAACGGGATACGATAGATTGTCTGCGACAGTGCCTGGGAATAAGACCGGAGACTGGAATACATAGTGCACGCGGCGGCGCAATATAGGTGGATCTTGCTCTGTAAGCGGGCGGTTGCGGTAAAAAATCTGTCCGCTATCCGGTTCCTCCAAGCGGGTCAGCAGGCGAAACAAGGTGCTTTTTCCGGTGCCTGATGGTCCGGTAATCGTAATGAAGGCGCCCTCCTTTACTGCGACGGTAACGTTGTTGAGAGGCGTCATGCGCTCGCTCCCATTCTGATACGCTTTTGAGACATGTAATAATTGGAGCACGGAATCAGTAGCGCTCACCGTTGTTCCTCCCCTCAGTGGAGTAGATTTTTTGATTTTTCATCTGATATGTACGTATAGTATAGTATATTTAACTTCTGCGGAAAGGAAGAAGCCTTTGGATACTACATTAGCACAACAATACATATGGAAAATAGCCTATCGTCTTGTGGCGGAAGAAGAATATACTCTGCTCGGGTCCGGAGAAGGAATCATTGAGCTTGTGCGTCAGAAAGGCAGAGAATTGCATTATATACAACTTCGGTTAGCTGATTTTCTGTGGACTGCGACGCTAGAATATGACCTGCGTGAAGGAGCGGCGCATATGGAAGACATTCGGCGTCAGGTTAACGCGAAATCCATTCAAGGCCGCATCATTTATGTATGTTACGAGCCTGTAGTGGAAGCGATGCGTGAATCTTTGTCAGGAAGGCCGGGCATAGATGAGAAGTCTGTGGCGCTGACAGCGATTGGATATGAGCTAGAGGAGAAGCGTTGGATTGGAACCTGGAACAAAGAAAAAGTGCGCTTTTTTCCTCCTGAATTTTTTGATGAGACAACGTACGGAGAAGCAGAACGTCCTGCTGCGCACTGGATGCACAGTATTGAGCAGGCGGAAGCGGCGCGGGAGCAGGAGGTGCGTGCCGCATTTTTCTACGGCAAGCCGCGTCTTACGTATTTTTTTCTTGTTATTATTATTGCCATGTTTATTCTCATGGAGTTGAGTGGAGGCAGTCAGAACCCGCAGGTGCTGCTTTTTTATGGAGCCAAGTATGATCCGCTTATCCTTGCTGGAGAATGGTGGCGCTTTATTACTCCGATGTTTTTGCATATTGGTTTTATGCATATTTTGTTTAATGGAGTCGCATTGTATTCGCTTGGTTCATTAACAGAGCAGATCTATGGTTCGACGCGCTTTTTCGTTATTTACATGATCTCAGGCATCAGCGGTGTGGTTGGAAGCTTTGCGTTTTCAGACAACATCTCTGCGGGTGCATCCGGTGCAATTTTTGGTTTGTTCGGCGCTATGCTGTATTTTGGCACGCAGAATAAGGAGTTGTTTTTCCGTACGCTGGGTACCAATATCCTTGTTGTACTTGGCATTAACCTGGTGATCGGCTTTCTATCTCCTGGCATTATCGATAACTATGCGCATCTTGGTGGTTTGTTCGGTGGCTTTTTTGCCTCAGCCGTGGTGGGCTTACCTAAGCATGAAGCGCGTATCGGGGTGCGAGTTGGAGCGATGGTGCTGCTCATTCTTTTATGTTGGTGGGGCATACAGCTTGGAGGCCTGTAGTGTCTCTTTTTTCTTGGAGGCATTAGCACAGCGGAAATCATGGATAAGCCTTTTCCCTTTAGGAAATGTCAGATATAATAAAAAGTTGAGAGCCATTTTTCACGGAAAAGGGGTAGGAGTCCATGAATCAATTCAAAGACAGTGTATACAAATTGATTATCGAAACATCTACAAACCTCCCGCCGGACGTACGACGTGCGGTTGCTGAGGCACGTAAAAGGGAGAATGCAGGCACGCGTGCTGCGCTGTCGCTAACAACCATTGCGCAAAATATCGAGATGGCAGAGACGAATGTATCACCGATCTGTCAAGATACCGGCATGCCGACATTTGAAGTACATACGCCGGTAGGTGCCAATCAGATTGAGATGAAGAAAGCCATCCTCGAAGCAATTGAGCAGGCAACTAAAGATAGCAAGCTGCGCCCGAATTCTGTTGATTCGCTAACAGGCGAGAACAGCGGAACGAACCTTGGTGCAGGTACGCCGGTGATTCACTTTGAACAGTGGGAAAAAGACGAGATCGAAGTGAAGCTGATTCTTAAAGGTGGCGGCTGTGAGAACAAGAATATTCAATACAGTCTGCCGATGGAAATTGAAGGTCTGGGTAAAGCGGGCCGCGATCTTGACGGAATTCGTAAATGTATTCTGCACAGCGTATATCAAGCGCAAGGCCAAGGCTGTAGCGCCGGCTTCATCGGTGTAGGCATCGGTGGAGACCGTACAACAGGATATGCATTGGCAAAGGAACAGTTATTCCGTAAAGTGGATGATGTGAATCCAAATCCGCAACTGGCGGAGTTAGAAGACTATATTATGGAGAAAGCGAACGAGCTTGGCATCGGTACGATGGGCTTTGGCGGTGAAACCACGCTTCTTGGCTGTAAGGTCGGCGCAATCAACCGCCTCCCGGCAAGCTTCTTCGTATCCGTAGCATACAACTGTTGGGCCTTCCGTCGTCAGGGCGTATCCATTGATCCGACAACCGGAGATATCAAAGAATGGTTATACAAAGAGGGTACGGCGGATTTGCACGAAGGTGTACAGCAGTCTGCACAGTCAGGGGAGCGCCGCGAAGTGGTGCTGCAATACCCGATTACAGAAGAGCAGGTGCGCAGCCTAAAGGTCGGTGACGTTGTTATTATTAACGGCCTGATGCATACAGGCCGAGATGCTTTCCATAAATACATGATGGATCATGACTGTCCGGTTGACTTAGATGGTGGTGTAATTTATCATTGTGGCCCAGTTATGATGAAGGATGACAACGGCGAGTGGCATGTCAAAGCAGCAGGTCCTACGACCAGTATCCGTGAGGAGCCATACCAAGCTGATATCATGAAAAAGTTCGGTATTCGCGTTGTTATTGGAAAGGGCGGAATGGGTCCGAAAACACTGAAGGGCCTTGAGGAACACGGCGGTGTGTATCTGAATGCAATCGGTGGTGCAGCACAATATTATGCGGATTGCGTGAAGAAGGTGGAAGGCGTAGATTTTCTTGAGTTCGGTATTCCAGAAGCGATGTGGCATTTACAGGTTGAAGGCTTTGCCGCAATCGTAACAATGGATTCCCACGGCAACAGCCTGCATGCTGATGTAGATAAGAATTCATTGGAGAAACTGACGAAATTCTCTGAGCCTGTATTCAGCTAAGTATCATCTGAGATATTCAAGAAGCCAGCAGAGCCCCTGCTGGCTTTTTTGCTTATGCTGACCCGAAGCTCAATGATCCGCTTAGAAGAAGTCATCTCCGTTATGCTCATTGTCGCGTGCGGCGTCAATTGCCCCTAGTACGATGTGGGCGAGTCCGAATCCGGCAATCCCCCAAGCATAGGGATTATCGCTTTGCACGTCTACGTGACGGCGATTTAACATGCTGATCCCGGTTAATGTAACCGCGGTTCCAAGCACAATGGGGATTATTCCTTTTCTCATCAGTCCAACACCTCCTGCTATCAGCATGCCCGAACACGTATGGTGATATGATTGGCATTGTTTGCTTGAAAAGTGTAGTACAATAACAGAGAAGAGTTCAGGGAGAGGAAGAAAAGAATGATTTATTGGCGTTCAGTGCTGCTCGTGTTCTTAGGTGCGTGCAGCTACGGGGTGTTGTCTACATTTGTTAAACTTGCTTATAAAGCGGGCTTTATGCCTTCTGAAGTGAGCGGTGCACAGATGTTTTTGGCCATGGCCAGTATGTGGGCAGTGGCACTTTTGTTTTCGCGACAGAAAATATCAGGCAGGCAGTGGCTGGCTTTAATCGGTGTAGGGAGTACAAGCGGGTTAACAGGCATATTTTATTATCAATCGCTGCAGTATGTTCCGGCTTCCATTGCAATTGTGCTGTTGTTTCAATTCACATGGATTGGAGTAATTGTGGTGGCTTGTATGGAGCGCAGGCGGCCTGGTAGTGATAAAATCATTGCACTGCTGTTGTTGATGGTAGGGACGCTGCTATCAGGCAACTTTTTCTCTGAGGGTCTAGGTGCGCTGAACGTAGCCGGAGTGGTATTTGGCTTATTATCGGCATGCACGTATGCGCTCTTTGTTATCTTTAGCGGTAAAGTCATTGGCAATGCGCATCCGTATACAAGGACAGCGGTTATGTTAACGGGGGCTGTTCTTGTTACATTTGCTGTTTATCCGCCCGCGTTTCTCATTAACGGATCGATGATGGAAGGTCTGCTCATCTATGCGCTGCCGCTTGCGTTATTTGGTGGTGTTGTGCCTACATTATTTTTTACATTGGGTGTGCCGCATATCGGCGGCGGACTGGCAACAATATTGGGAGCGGCTGAGCTGCCTATGGCAGCGCTGATGTCAAGCATTGTACTCCGGGAAAACGTACACATGCTCCAGTGGCTTGGAGTCGCAGTTATTCTGACGGGAATTGCTGTGCCTGAGCTTATGGAACGCAGACAGAAAGTGCGTGCAGGAACATAAGCCCTTTTTGACGTTACATGACGAGTGCGGTATGTTTAATGATAGGAAGCAAAAAACGGAAAGGATGGGATGTATGGATCAGCAGTTGAATTTGTTTCAGCAATTGACAGAAGCGTGCGGTGCGCCTGGTTTTGAAGATGATGTGCGCGGCATTATGCGTGAATACATAAGCAAGACAACGGAAGAGGTCGTCTACGATAATCTAGGCAGCATTTTCGGTGTGCTGCGAGGGAATGACAAAGGCCCGAAGATTATGGTAGCGGGTCATATGGATGAAGTAGCATTTATGGTGACACGCATTACGGACAAAGGATTCGTGCAATTTCAGCCACTAGGGGGCTGGTGGAGCCAAGTATTGCTTGCCCAGCGTGTACAGATTAAGACAGACAGCGGCATGATCATGGGGGTAATTAGTTCTATCCCTCCTCATGTGCTGCCAGCGAGCCGTAAAAATAAACCAATGGATATTACAGATATGTTCATTGATGTCGGGGCCGATAATAGAGAGGATGCCGAGCGTATGGGATTGCGCCCGGGTCAGCCTGTACTTCCGCTTTGTCCGTTTACGGTGCTCGGCAATCCAAAAAAATTGATGGCAAAAGCTTGGGATAATCGGTATGGCTGTGCTTTGGCTGTCGAGATGATGCAGAAGATGCAGCATGAGAAGCACCCTAACATTATTTATGGCGGAGCTACCGTACAGGAAGAAGTAGGACTGCGTGGAGCAGGTGTGGCAGCCAATATGATTGAACCCGATCTTTTCTTTGCGCTGGATGCGAGTCCGGCTGGAGACATTCCCGGCATTCGCGATGGCATGGGTAAGCTTGGTGATGGTCTTCTGATGAGAATTATGGATCGTACCATGGTGACTCATCCGGGACTGCGAGACTTTATGATTGATACGGCAGAAGAACTTGGCATTCGCTATCAGTTTTTTGTCTCGCCAGGCGGTACGGATGCGGGAAAGGTGCATGTGACAGGCAGGGGTGTACCATCGGCTGTTATTGGCATTCCTGCTCGCTACATTCATAGCCATGCGGCAATCATTCATCGGGACGATTACGAGGCAGCAAAACAATTGCTCTTGGCGCTGCTCTCGCGAATTGATAATGATGCACTGAAGCGCATCAAGGAGCGGCAGTAGATAGGGGGAAGTGTATGCAGTATTTATACTTGCACCGAATCGAGCGAGAGGATAGGGAAGCTGTAGAATATGTATATCAATTTGATGCTCATGGCTTATCTCCAAGCAATCTGGTGCTTCGGAACCTTTTTTCCTGCATGCTTGAGGCAGTGAAGACTGACTTAACAGAAGTAGAAATCGAATACAATGATGCGGAGATGGTGAAGCTCGTCGGCATGGAGACAGCGGTTTCTTTTTTGACTGTAATGGGTGCGCGTGAAGCGAAGCAGACGGAATATAAGCAGGATGGCATAGTGCTAAGCCGGACGTTTACAGCGAAGCTAACACCTTCGCGTTTGGCGTACTTTTATAGTCTGCGCGATTTGGACATTGTATATCGCTTGCGTTTTATGTCAGGTCATAAGGAACGTGTTCATATGTACTTTGCCAAAACACTTAGCTGTGTACTTTTGCAAGAGAATGAGGCCGCATTTCTTGCTTGTTTATCCGCTCAGCATGTGCCTCATAAAGTATTAGAGGGAAAACGTTAAAATTTTGTCGTTTTTTGCGTAAAAACCAATGTTTTTCCTAAAATTTCTATTGTTTCTTGCCGAATTTTATATTATTCTTTTAGTGACAACTTATTCAATTGGTTGAGAGTTGTTGTTTTGGGCTCCGCTATTGCGGAGCTCTTTTTTTATTTGCTCGATTGAGCCGTTTGTCTGGTTTCGTTTATCCATATAATGGGTATACTAGTATGGAATTAGGTGATAGAAGCGAAGGAGGAGCGGCAGGATGGAGGAATACACCAGAAGATTATTTGGTCTGATTTTTTCAGCAGGTTTATTTGTGGGCGGGCTTGTGATTGTGACAGGAATCATTAAAATCTCATTATAAATGAAATAAAACCGGGGCGCAGCGGCACCCCGGTTTTTTATATGGAAATCTAGGGCGGAGAACAAGCGGTGTTGTACATATTGGTAAAGAAAATGGATACTATATGCTTCTTTATAATTGGTTATTCTGATAAAATGGATGACCCAATTAAAACATTTTCTCGAAAACGTAACGTAAAACAAAAGAGAAAATAAGTAATAAATTCGGCGTTCTCCCCTTTTATTCTGTTTATTCAAATGATTGGTATATTTTTTGCTTGCTTTTAAAGATAATGAAGAGAATCATTATATAAAGAGAGGGGAAAAAGAATGAAAAAAAAGCGGGTAATAAAATGGCTTGCACCTTTACTGGTGCTTGGCACTATCGTAAGTGGGTGCAACTTTAGTGGCGATACGAAAACTGCGTCCAAGACGGACGATACGAAAACTGCTTCTTCCGGGCAAACGGTTTTGAATTGGCTTACGGAAGATGATATTCCAGACTTAAATTCAACCAGAACGACGTCCATGGTCTCCTACCGTGTATTAAACAACGTGATGGAAGGGCTGTATCGTCTTGATGAGAAACATGAGCCCCAGCCTGCCATTGCTAAAAGTGTAGCGATTTCCGATGACAAGCTTACATATACATTTACACTGCGTGACAACGTAAAATGGAGCAATGGTGAACCGGTTACCGCTCACGATTTTAAATATGCCTGGCTGCGTGTGATGGAGCCTAAGAGCGGAAGCTCGTTTGCTAATATCATTGCTAACTATGTAAAAGGCGGAAAAGAATTTGCTGCAGGCAAAGCTGATGAGAGTGCGGTAGGTATCAATGCAAAAGATGAGAAAACACTGGTTGTCCAATTAAGTAATCCTACTCCGTACTTTGTTCGCCTTACCGCTTTTCCAACATACTTTCCATTGAATCAGAAGTTTGTGGAAGAAAAGGGTGACCAATTTGCTCTGAATAAAGACACTCTCTTATACAATGGACCTTATGTCTTAACAGAGTATGATCAAGCTAAAGGTGTGGTGTTAAATAAGAATACAGAATATTGGGATAAGCAAAATGTACAAATCGAAAAGGCCAATATTAAAGTAATTAAAGAAACGAGCACCGCTCTAAATTTATACGAATCAGGACAGCTAGACCGTGTGAATCTTTCCTCCAGTGATGTGCAGGCATATAAGAACAACCCTGAGTTTCAGACGCAACTTACTTTTACCACATCTTTTATACAGTTTAATCTGAAGAAACCGGAAGTGGCTAACAAAAACATTCGTAAAGCTCTGCAAATCTCATACGATACAAAAGCGCTGGCTGATAATGTGCTGAATAACGGTTCGATGCCTGCAACCAGCATTGTTCCCCCAGGCATAAACGGGGTTAGCGGCGGAAAAAAATTCAGTGAATTACAGGGAGCCGTTCTTAGTCCGAATACGGAAAAAGCAAAAGAGTTATGGGCAAAAGGAGTAGCCGAGCTCGGCTCTACTCCAAAGCTGGAGCTTATTTCCTCAGATGATACCGCCAGTAAAGACGTGGCTACCTTCCTGCAGAGTGAATACAAAAAAAATCTGGGGATAGATGTCGCGATTGTAACGAAGCCTCACAAAGGACGCCTGCAGACGATGCGTGATGGCAATTATCAGATGGGTATTACCCGCTGGGGAGCCGATTATGATGATGCGATGTCCTATCTTGATGAGTGGCGGGGAGCGGCGATGTCAAGTCGTGGAAATTATGAAAATGCGGTGTACGATGATTTGTTGAATCGCGCTATTAATGAAGCCAATGAACAAAAGCGTGTGGAGCTGATGCTCAAAGCAGAACGAATTCTGCTGGAGGAAGATGCGGTCATCGCGCCTATTGTTTATCAGGGCGAAACGTATTTGCAAAAACCGTATATTAAAAACATGGTCAATCATCCATATGGTGCAAGTCTCGACTTAAAGTATGCTCGTATTGAAAAATAAGCGATGCAAAAAGAGGGGAGACGAGTGTCTTCTCTCTTTTCGCTTTAGTTTTACTTCTATATCAACGGCAAGGAGGTAGCTATGAAAAAGTACATAGTCATCCGCCTCATCAATATTGTGGTTACGCTATTTATTATAGCAACCGCTACTTTTTTTCTTATGAAGCAGCTTCCGGGTTCTCCTTTTGATGAAGAAAGATTATCTGTCCTTCCTGAAGAAGTGCGCATGCAGATGTATGCCCAATATGGATTGGATAAACCGGTGATGGAGCAATATGTTGTGTATATGAAGAATTTGATGCAAGGAGATTTCGGTACTTCCTTTTATTTTAACGGACAATCTGTTGAAGGATTAATCACCGGGCGTATCGGGCCTTCGATGCTTCTCGGTACCCAGGCCGTTATCCTTGGTTTGACAATCGGCATTATCTTAGGTATTATTGCGGCTTTTCGCCATAATACGATCTGGGATTACACTACAATGTTTGTAGCGATCATCGGTGTTTCCGTTCCTAACTTTGTAACAGGAGCTCTGCTGCAGTATTTTGTCGGGCTAAAGTGGGGTCTGTTTCCGATTGCATTCTGGGAGAGCTATTCGAGTTCCGTGCTGCCTACTCTTGCGCTGTCCTTCGGGGTCATTGCTGTGATTGCCCGATTTATGCGCAATGAGATGATTGAGGTGCTGCAGCAGGATTATATTTTTACTGCCCGAGCCAAGGGACTAAGCAATTTGACTGTTATTATTACGCATGCAATTCGTAATGCCCTGATACCGGTTATTACCATTCTAGGTCCCATTATTGTAAGTTTGCTAACAGGCTCGCTTGTTATTGAAAAGATTTTTGCTGTTCCTGGTATCGGCAGTCTATTTATCGATGCGATTAAGTTTAATGACTACTCTGCTACCATGGGGCTTACGATTTTTTACAGCGCCTTTTATATCTTGGTTATTCTGCTCATTGATTTGCTGTATGGAATCATTGATCCTCGTATTCGACTAACCGGGACAAAGGAGTGAGCACGATGGGGAAACCGGAAGAAATCAGAGACGAAATGTTTACCATAGTAGGGCGGAAGCAACTAGACCAGGAACAAATTTCCCGTCCTTCTCTTACTGCCTTTCAAGATAGTTGGATGCGTTTAAAAAAGAATCGCGGAGCACTTATCAGCCTTATTATTCTTGCCATAATCCTGTTGGCTGCGATTGTTGGTCCGCTAATCTCTTCTTATACCTACTATGAGCAAAATCAAAGCAATGCCTACCAGTCTCCAGGGGAAGAACACTGGTTTGGAACCGATAAATTCGGGCGCGATCAATGGACACGCGTGTGGGAGGGAACCCGAATCTCTCTTTATATCGCCTTGCTGGCCGCTATTCTTGATTTGATTATCGGTGTAACATACGGCTCCGTCTCGGCTTTGTTGGGCGGGCGAGTTGATACAGTGATGCAGCGTATTATCGAGATTTTAATCGGAATTCCAAATCTTATTGTTGTTATTATCCTGATGATGGTGATGAAGCCGGGGATTTTGACGATTACGGTTGCTATGGTATTAACAGGATGGGTAAACATGGCGCGGCTCGTACGCGCGCAAATTCTGAAGCTTAAGGAACAGGAGTTTTTATTGGCCGCCCGTTCCCTTGGTGCAAGCAACAGGCGTTTAATCATTCATCATCTGCTCCCTAACACATTAGGGCTTATTATTGTAAATATGATGTTTACCATTCCTTCCGCTATTTTTACAGAGGCTTTCTTAAGCTTTATTGGTCTGGGTCTACAGGAGCCGCTCGCCTCACTCGGTGTACTTATTAATAGTGGATACGAGGCGATGCGCAACAACTTCTACCTGCTGTTGGCTCCAGCCGTTGTTATTATCGCTATTATGGTAGGATTCAATATACTTGCTGATGGCCTAAGAGATGCACTGGATCCTAAAATGAGAAAATAAGATTGCCAGGGGAGGGATTGTGCTTGAGGAGTGCTCTTACCGTACAGGATTTACATGTAACGTTTAAAACCTATGCCGGAGAATTACATGCAGTTCGCGGTGTTACCTTTCATGTCAACAAGGGCGAGACACTCGCCATCGTGGGAGAATCGGGTTCTGGTAAATCTGTTACATCCAAAGCGATTATGCGCCTATTACCACGGGACACCAGCCGTATCAATCAGGGTACAATCTTCTTCGGAGATCAAGAATTGGGATTGCTGTCAGATAAAGAAATGGAATCGATACGCGGATCAAAAATCGCAATGATTTTCCAAGATCCCATGACGTCCTTAAATCCTACAATGACCATTGGTAAGCAGATTGCTGAAAGCTTGCGCAAACATACAGGCAAAAGTAAAAAAGAGGCACTAGCACGGGCCATTGAGCTTCTAAAGTTGGTAGGAATCCCTAATGCAGAAGCCCGGATAAGCCAATATCCACATCAATTCTCCGGGGGGATGCGGCAGCGTGTTGTCATTGCCATGGCTCTGTCCTGCAATCCGGACATTTTAATTGCTGACGAACCAACTACCGCGTTAGATGTGACGATACAAGCGCAGATTCTCGATCTGCTAAAAGACATTCAAAAGAAGACAGGAAACTCCATCATTATTATTACACATGATCTTGGGGTTGTGGCGAATGTGGCAGACCGTGTAGCTGTCATGTATGCAGGAAAAATTGTAGAAACCGGTACGGTTCATGAGATTTTTTACAAAGCACGGCATCCATATACATGGGGGCTGCTCGGGTCTATGCCGGATACAGATCGCGACAAGGAGCTTTATACGATTCCGGGTTCTCCGCCTGATCTTCTTTATCCGCCCAAAGGAGATGCTTTTGCTGTGCGTAATGAGTATGCACTGGCAATAGATTATGAACTAGAACCTCCTTTGTATCAGATTTCAGAGACACATTACGCCGCTACATGGCTTTTACATGAAAAAGCGCCTCATATTGAACCTCCGATAAAAGTTCAAACGCGAAAGGATGCTTCCCAGCCTTCCATCGTACAATTTCCAAAGTCGGAAGTAGAGAAGGAGGCGCTGCTGCAAGTAAGGAATTTGCAGAAATATTTTACTGTCGGCAAAAATAAAGTATTAAAAGCAGTGGATAATGTAACCTTCGATATTTATCAAGGTGAAACACTTGGTCTTGTAGGGGAATCAGGATGCGGAAAATCTACAACCGGTCGAACCATTCTTCAGCTATATAAGGCAACAGCAGGTGAAATTTTTTATAAAGATATCAAACTTCATGAAAAACTTCATGCTGAGGAGCAAAAAGCAGTAAACCGCAACATTCAAATGATTTTTCAAGATCCGTATGCTTCTTTAAATCCGCGTAAAACAGTTGCAGATATAATAGCCGAGGGTCTCGATATTCACGGTCTCGTTTCCGGGAAGAAAAAACGGATGGAACGTGTTCACGAACTGCTTGAGACCGTTGGCCTTCAGCCGAGTCACGCGGGTCGTTATGCGCATGAATTCTCCGGCGGACAACGACAGCGAATTGGCATTGCCCGGGCATTGGCGGTCGAGCCGGAGTTTATCATTGCGGATGAGCCCATTTCCGCGCTCGATGTATCGATTCAGGCGCAGGTCGTTAATCTGCTTAAGAAGCTGCAGCGCGAACGCGGTTTAACATATTTATTTATCGCCCACGATTTATCTATGGTCCGCTATATTAGCGATCGTGTTGGTGTTATGTATCTGGGGAATTTGGTAGAACTCGCCGATACAGACGAATTGTATACGAATCCGCTTCATCCATATACACAGGCTCTCTTATCTGCCGCTCCGATTCCGAATCCAGAGGTAGAACGCACGCGTCAGCGAATCGTACTTGAAGGCGAGCTTCCAAGTCCTATCAATCCAGGGCAGGGCTGCCGATTTTACTCTCGATGTCCCAAGGCTCATGAGCTTTGCGGACAAAGCGCACCGCTCTGGAAGGAAGTAAAGGAAAAACATTGGGTCTCATGTCATCTTTTTTAAAGGAATATGTGGTCTATGTATATTTTAGCAAAGGGGAAAGCATATGCGACCAACCATTGGGATTTCTATAAACTGCACGATCAACCCGGATCAAATTCTCAATAAAGGCCTAGCACTTGGCGATCAACGACTCCAATATGTCTCCGATGATTATGTGAAAGCGATTGAGCGGGCAGGGGGTTCTCCTGTATTGCTGCCTGTAATAGAAGAAACGGTTCACTTTCTCCCCGTTCTTAAAGCATTGGATGGAATTCTCTTCACAGGAGGATCGGATATTAATCCAACTTACTATGGAGAATCCCACAGCCAGGAACTGGGCAAAGTGAATGTAAGCCGTGATACGCACGAAATTGCACTCATTCGTGCAGTATTGGAGGAAACCGATTTGCCTGTACTGGGCATCTGCCGGGGCTGTCAGCTGATGGCGGTTGGAGGTGGTGGTTCACTTTACCAGGATTTAGCTACCGAACAGCCGCATACAATCAGACATGATTATTCCGGGGGTACTCCGAAGCATATCGCCGTCCAAACCGCTACCATTAGGGAAGGCTCCAGGCTTCATACAATCTGCCAAACCAGCAAAGTCCCTATCAATAGTTTTCACCATCAAGCGGTGAAAACATTGGGTAAAGGATTCGAGGTCATTGCAACAGCAGAGGATGATACCATCGAAGCCATTGAGTTGCAAGGAGAACGCTTCGTTGTTGGTGTTCAATGGCATCCGGAGCTTATGCATGAAAGCGATGAATATGCAAAAGCGCTCTTTAAGGCGTTTGTAGAGCAATGCAAACATAATCAAACATCCATCAGGTCAAAACAAGTCATCTAAAACAGCAGAAAAAGGCTGTTCTCTTATTGGTGAGAGCAGCCTTTTTCTTATTTCGTATCATTGTTTGGCTGTTTCATACAGTACTGCAGAAAATCCCTTCCCTTTGAGGTGATTTGGCTTCCCTTTCTGCCTCGCTCGCTGTTGATCAGCTCATGTTCCACCAACAGCTTCAGACGATAACGGAGTTGTTGGTCCGTCAAGTGCCTGCCTTTCCAATGCAGATGCGATAGAATAGAGGGCCGACCGGCTGAATCGATATGACCTGTTCCCAAATAGGCAAGAATGGTTATCATTTCATTCAAAAACCCTTTTTTCTGGAATTCCATCATGATCTTAAAAAGTGAATCGTTCTCCATGTTCCCTTTATATGCTTTCCATTTTAGCTTTTTTGATAAGAAAGGAAGATTTTCTACATAAATGGTTCCTTCGCATACATGAGCGAGGTATTCAACGACGTTACGCAACTCGCGTATATTGCCTGGCCAGTCATAATCAAGCAATGTTTGCAATGCCGCCTTGGAGAACTCCATATGCGGAGCACCAAGCTTACTTTGGAATTCTTTGAGGAAAAGATCAAGCAGCAAGGGTAAATCTTCCCGTCTTTCTCGCAAGGGCGGAAGGTGAAGCGGAAGTACATTCAATCGGTAGTATAAATCCTGTCGAAAACGTTCTTCCTCAATCAACTGCTCCAGGTCCTGATTCGTAGCTGCGATCACTCTCACATCTAGAGAAATGACTTTATCTCCACCTACCTTCATAATTTGCTTTTCCTGCAGAACCCGAAGCAGATGGTTTTGGATCGAAGGAGATGCGTCCCCGATCTCATCAAGGAAAATGGAACCCTTATGTGCCTGTTCAAAGACTCCAATATGCCCGCCTTTTTTGGCGCCTGTAAAAGCCCCGCTTTCATAGCCGAACAATTCACTATCGAGTAGACTCTCGGAAATAGCAGCAAAGTTAATGGCGACAAAGGGGTGATACTGACGGGGCGAAGCATTATGAATGGCCTGTGCCAGCACCTCTTTTCCCGTCCCGGTTTCACCCAGAATAAGAATGGTGGAGTCACTGCGTGCCAATTTATTTGAAATGGTAAGCAGCTGAAGCAGGGAAGCGCTTCTCGTTTTGATATCCTTAAACGTATAGCGTGCTAGAAAATTACGGTTTTTCATGTTGATTCTGTAATCAATTTCAATCTGCTGGAACTCGTCCACTTTACGAAACACAACGACAAAAGCAAACGTCTCGTTATTGATACTGATGCTTTTTTTTCGCATATAGTACATTGTGCCGTCAATATCTTTAAATTGATCCTGATCCATAGCAAGGCAGGCGATTGTCTCATAGAACGCTTTACTGATAAGCCCCTTTAGAGGTTTTTTCTGCACATCTATGGATTCCAATTCAAGCAGCTTTTTGGCTTTATGATTGATAATCTCAAACGTTTCCTGTTCGGTGTATACAATTACGGCATCATCTATATTATGAACAATCGATTCCAACTGCATTTGAAGCAGTTTTGAACGGTACATTTCATCGCTTAATTCTTTAACCATCTGGAATAGCGATTGTATGTAGCGAATGGGAATATAATGATTGGAGAAGTCTGGCGATATGTTAAAGAAATGAAAAATTTCATATAAGGTGGACAAGTCGATTAAGCGGTCTCCGATATCAATGACCGTCTCGATATGCTCCGGCACGAATTCAGCTTCTCCTGGAGTAACCGCAATCGCGATGTCTTTTCGAATCGGCTTTCCTGGGTAATAAGGAACAAAATGAAGCTCAAGGCCGATTTCATTTAACATATTTACAGTTTCGTCGGCCGATTCCTTGACATTATTCACAAGATAAACTTCTGTTCCTTTTTGGATTCCCAAAAGCTTGCGCACGTTCGAAAAATTAATCATCCGGCGTGCTATGATATAAGCGGTCTTAGAAGAAAAAAAAGGTTTAATTTTATTGCATATAATTTCGCTTGTAACGACTACCAGCGAGAATTCGCTAATAAGTGCATGATTAATCTCATCGACTGTACGTGCTTCTATATGAAAAAGGTCCTGAAATCCGATTTGATGCAGTTGTTCTACGGTTCTGCGCAACACTGAATGATGATAGGCCACAAGTAAGATGGAATTCAACTTGCTCATTCTATTACTCCTCCTGCTCTGCACGTCCTGCAATGAACACAGCCGTCCCCTGGATTGGAACGGCTGCTTCGATTTGGCTTACATGTATTGTGAATGGTTTTACTCAGTTCACTCCGCGTCCGGCTGCTTTCCAGAATGGCTCGCGCAGGACGACCTTCTGGATTTTTCCGGATGCTGTTTTTGGAAGCTCTGTGACGAACTGTACTGATTTCGGACATTTAAAATGTGCCATCCGCTCGCGGCAGAAAGCGATAATTTCTTCTTCGTCTACATTGGCATCTTCACGCAGCACGCATACAGCATGCGGTACTTCGCCCCACTTTTCGTGCGGGATAGCAATAATCGCCGCTTCAAGCACAGCCGGATGCTCGTACAGCGTACCTTCGATTTCGATGGAGGAGATGTTTTCTCCGCCGCTGATAATGATATCTTTTTTCCGGTCAACAATATCGATATATCCGTTCTCATCGACCGTTGCCATATCTCCGGTATGATACCAGCCGTTTACGATGGAGCGAGCTGTCTCTTCCGGCTGCTGCCAATATCCCTCCATGACGGAGTTCGAGCGGCAGATGACCTCGCCGACTTCTTCCCCGTTCGGTGTCACGTCTTCCCCGTCTTCATTCACAACGCGTGCTTCGACATTCAGCATGCTGATGCCTGCCTTTGCTTTTAGACGGTGGATGCGGTCTTCATCGGCTTCATCACGAATGTCTTTTTTGATGTGACCTACAGTAATAAAAGGCGCGACTTCTGTCATGCCGTATACTTGAAGGAATGTCCAACCGAGTTCTTTTTCTACAGCCTTTACAAAGGAAGGGGGCGGTGCTGATCCGGCGATAACGACACGAACATTTTGTTCGCTCTTTGTTGTTTTGGCCGTCGGAGCATTTAGAATCATATTCAAGACGGTTGGTGCCATGCAGGCAACCGTCACGCCTTCTTCTTTAACAAGCTTGATAATAAGCGCTGGATCGATTTTGCGCAGCATTACATGGGTAGCCCCCATTCCTGTAAAGGAGAAGGGTGTACCCCAACCGTTAACATGGAACATCGGCAGCGTATGTAAGAGCACGTCCGTATCTTCAGCTCGTGTGTGAATGATCGTATTAATTGCATTCATATAAAGGCTGCGATGGGTTTGAATGACGCCTTTTGGCCGCCCGGTTGTCCCGCTTGTATACAGGATGGTCGCCATATCTCTTTCGTCAACCTCTTCTTGTACAGGCTCTTCTGAAGCGTTCTCGATCATTGCATCATAAGTCATCCAGCCATCTTGATCCGCAAATCCCGGCACGGCAAGGGATATGTAGTGTTCAATGTTATGCAGGCCTGCGGTAACCGGCTCAATGAGTGAAGCAAGTTCTGCATCGACAAGGAACATCTTCGCCCCGGAATGATTTACGATGTACTCATAGTCTGCCGGAACAAGGCGAGTATTAAGAGGTACGATAACAGCCCCTAATGTGAATGCGGCATAAAAGGCTTCATACATTTCCAACCGATTTGGAGACAGAACAGCAATACGGTCTCCTTTTTTGATGCCGTGTGTTCTAAAAGCGTTTGCAAGACGGAGTACGCGTTTTTCGATCTCTGCGTAAGTAAAGCGTCTCTCACCGTCTATAACAGCGGTTTTTTGTGGGTAGTGGTACACGGCTCTCTTTAAAAAATCGTGCAGCAATAATGGTACATACATAGTTTCTCTCCTCCCCAATATCTTGATCTGGATAAAGTGGTACACAATCAAAATACCATAAAATTTCGAAAAAGGAAGATGGTTTGCGTCATATTTTTTCAAAAATAAAAAACCTCTAAACGGCGCAGGTGCGCAGTCTAGAGGTTATGGATATCATATTATACAACGACCAGTCGAGTGATTTCCCGGATAGGTGCTTCCATGTTGCGTCCATCTCCATAATACAGGTGGATCGGACCGTCTTCACGAATCGGCTTGCCGTCAATGGCGAAGCAGAGCACAGCTTCGTAAGCTTCCGCTAGGGAAAGCATCACGTCTTCTCCCTGAGCCAACTCACAGCGCAGCATGGTCGCTTCAGATTTTGGTTCGGCATTTTTGAGAAACGGTTCAAGCTTCATACCGTAGTCACCTACAATCCGCTTCTTTTCTACGAACAATTGCTCACTTTTTTTTGTTGGTGCAACCCCCTGGGTAAGTTCCTTGTCCCATTGCTGTCCCATTTTCATCAAGGAATCATCTTCTTCATCCTGCTGCTCTTCCCCAATGCTTGCGAAGAAGTCTTCCATTTTAAATTTTCGATCATCAAAGATCCAGACGCTTGGGTCAATAGTAATTGTAAAATTGACATTACCGTTAATTGTAATGACTTCAGCCATATTTTCTCTCTCCTTTTTTCTATAAAAGCTAATTGTAGCAAGTATGTTAGTCTGCTACTGCCACTGTTTGTGGTGATAGCAGATAACGATCATGAGTAGGCTGATATGAATTACAAGAAGTAGAATGCTGCTCCAAGAATAATGTAGACGATGAGAAGGAGCACGCCTTCGTACCAGTTTGTGCTGCCATCGCGAGAAATTGAGGAGGCAATAAAGACACCCACACCGATAGCCGCCAATTCAAATGACGTAAATACCAGATCCATCGGTTTGCCGAATAAAAGACTCACAAATACAAGCGTAGGGGCGACAAACAGGGCGATTTGCAGGCTGCTTCCAACCGCAATCTCTACTGAAGCTCCAATTTTGTTCTTCATGGCAAGGAAGATGGCTGCGCTGTGTTCGGCAGCATTACCGACAATGGCAATGACAAAGGCACCGACGAAGATTTCTGACCAGCCAAGTGTTTCGGCCACTTCTTGGATGCTGTGTACGAGCCATTCACTCGTAATCGCTACGAATATGGTAGCAACGATAAGTAGAAGAATAGCTGTACCTTTACTCCATACATTCCCCTCTTCTGCTTCTTCTGCTACTGCTTGATCAGCCAGTTCTGTTTTATGGGTCACCATCGAGAAGATGAGCCACAGTATGTATGCGACAATGAGCAGGCCGGAAATGATCAAGCTAAGCGTGCCAATTCGTTCCGCATGCAGATCCTTCAGGAATACAGCAGGGATGAACAGGGCAATGATGGCCAGCATCATCAAGGATGCATTATGCCCGGCAAGCAGTGGACTAAAATGCTGCTGCTTGAATTTCAGCCCGCCGGCGAACAAGCTTAAGCCGAGAACAAGCAGTAGGTTCCCGATAATGGAGCCGGTAATACTGGCCTTTACCATATCGAATAAACCTTCTTTAATCAAAAAGATGGCGATAATAAGTTCCGCCGCATTTCCGAAGGTTGCATTCAGGAAGCCGCCCACACGCTCACCAGCGTAATGTGCCACGCTTTCTGTCGCTTTTCCGAGCAGGGCGGCCAGCATAATAATAGCAGCCGACGTGGTCACGAACTGCAAGCCAGCGGAGTGCGTAAAGTAATGAGCCCATCCGCTAATTGCTGTCAGTGCAATGACAAGCGTAAAAAACAGTTTCTGATTCAAACGAGTCCCTCTCTTTCTGCGCGAAGTAAATATATCCGATAAGATAATATACAACCTACACAACAGTGTAAAACATGAAAGAAGTAAAAAGCAAAATTTTTCGGAGCAGCTACGATGTCATATGCAGAAAAAGCGGGGAGAAATATACATTCTACCCCCCGCTTTTTGCATTGGTCTATGTTTAGTTACAGAAGATGTGCTTGCCGATTTTTTTAATCTGTGGCCGCGTCCAAATCCAACCGGAGGTAGCCGTATCCGGATTGAAGTAGTAAGTGGCTCCACCTGTAGGATCCCAGCCGTTCAGCGCATCTTGTACGGCTCTTTTGGCGGTTTCATTTGGCGTCAACCAGATTTGTCCATCCGCTACCGCAGTGAAGGCGCGCGGCTCAAAAATAACGCCGGTTGGAGAATCTGGGAAAGAAGGGCTTTTTACACGGTTGAGAATAACGGCAGCTACCGCTACCTGTCCGACATAAGGCTCTCCCCGTGCTTCACCGAATACGGCGTTTGCCATCATCTTTAATTCGTTTTGTGATAGCGAGGTATTGGTTTTAGGCAGTGATTTTTTTGCGGCGGTAGGTGCCGCATTTTTTGCTGGCGTAGCGGGCTTGTTATTCGGTGCAACGGCTGTTTCACCAGGGCCGGGGCGCCAGTTTTTTGTTGCCTGCCAGAGTTTGAGTTTTGTCTTTGGGCCAAGAGCGCCATCAATATCTAGACCGAATTCATATTGGAAATTGCGCAGGGCGTGATATGTACGCCAAGAAAAAGTTCCATCTACTTTACCGGTATAGAAGCCAAGAAATTTAAGGCGTCCTTGCATCTCCCTCACGTCCGGATTCGTAGATCCGACATATCGTGTCTGCTTGCTAAATGCTTGTGTGACCTGCTGCGGCAGCAAAGGAATGCTGACACATAGAAGCGTGAAGACGAGGGAGAGGCTGATAAGCCATCCATACTTTTTCTTATCCATATGAACCTCCATTTGCAAAGTTTAAGCGTAGTTATCCATATTTTGAACGTTACAGGGAAAAAACATGTGTATAATGGAAAGTGAAAAGAAGGGAATGATTGGAGTACGATAGCGATGGAGCCAACACTCGATGAAATGGCAAGAGCATGCAAGGCGCTTGGAAATCCTGTGCGATTGAATATTTTATATCTGCTGGCAAGACAGGAAGAATACTATTGCGGTGATATTGTTTCACTTGTGGGGATGGCGCAATCCACTGTATCGCACCACTTAAAAATTCTTAAAGACAGTGGATGGGTAGAGACCGAAGAGCGGGGAACATTTGTATGTTATCGTGTGCGAAGGGAAAAGATGGAGCAGTTGTCAAATTTTTTACTTTCATTTTAGAAAAAATTTCAACGCTTTCAGGAAACAAGTTGCCTTCGTCCAGATGAAGGAATAAAATGAAATTTAATTAGATATATAAAGGAGGAATTCCCATGGCCGATGTAAAAGGAAACGGAGTTGTGCGGATTGCGGATGATGTGGTTGCCGTAATCGCTGGAATTGCAGCAAGCGAAACCGAAGGTATTGCCGGAATGTCAGGCGGAATTACCGAAGGATTAGCCCGAAGAGTAAGCGGAAAGAATGTACAAAAAGGGGTATCCGTCGAAGTAGGGGAATTCGAAGCGGCCATTGATCTTCGTATTATTGTCTCCTACGGTTCAAAAATTGATGAAGCATGCCGGAAGCTGCAGCAGAATGTGAAAGAAGCGGTTGAATCAATGACCGGTCTGCGGGTGGTTGAAGTTAATGTGAAAGTGGAAGGCGTGGAATTCCCAAAAACTGAAAAAGAAGCGCTGCCGGAGCCGGCACATCGCGTTAAATAACAAACAATGGGCTGCTGAAGATTCGGCGGCCTTTTTGGTATAGATAAAGGGATGGAAGATGATGGAGAGAAGAGGGTGGGGGAGATGAACCGGCGCGGAGCAACATGGTGGTTTTGGATTGGACTTGCCGTGCTTATACTGCTTATCATAAGGGAAGTAGAACTTCCATTAGGGGAATTCTGGCAGGGTGGGGTCCTGCAGATTAAATATATCTATACGCTTGTATTCATGTCGTTTCTTATTATCGGAGCTTTTGTGATTTATTATATTATTCGAAAGATGTAGCAAGGTGAGGGCAATTAGGCGATTGAAGTATCCCCATTCCGGTGACCGTTACATACGATGGTACAAAGAGCACCGGAAAGGAGGATGGGACCGTGAGCGGATTCTTTGATGGCGGCTCTGAAATCGTATGGATTATTGTAATTATTATTGTGTTGGTTTTCCTGTTCAACGGTTTCGATAATTAAATATCATAACAAGAAGGACCCGCTTGGCAGGCTGGGTCCTTTTGTTTTAAGGGAAAGGAAGCTCGGGTGTTTCAAATGTTGTTTTGCCGAAGAAGCCAAGAAAAATCAGGATAAGCAAGAGGACCACCATGGAGAATTGTTCGCCGTCAAAACAGCAGGCATTATCTGCTGCTTGATTGTGGCCTCTACGCTTGCTGTGTCCGTCCGCCACTTTTTGTCCCTCCTTTTATTCCGATAGTCTTTTTTTAAATGCCGAAAAGACTTCATCCATTGTCATGCTTCCATCTTGCTTCAAAAAAGAAGCAAGTCGCTCGACCCGTGAGTTTTCGCCGGTATTATCTATGGTGCAGAATTCCCCGATCAGCGTCACTTCTACGCCGCCTTTCCGGCTGAGCAATATGCTCTCAACCTTAAGCTTTTCGGTGAGTAGAAGCAGGGCGGTAACGAATTCAAGGTTGTTTGAGGTCAGAAGCTTATCGAATGGAAGAGCGGAAGTAGCGGGAATGGAATTTTTGTCGTTTTTTTTGGTATTTGCCCCACTGGTAGTATTCTTATTGTCATTGTTTATCCGCTTTTTCCTCGCCATCCATCTCCTCCTCCTGCTGTTACACTATGCAGAAATGAGAAGAATGCGCTTAGATCGGCTCAACAAGAAAAAAAGTTCCCGTACCGGCAAGGACAAGCCGCCCCTGCTCATTATGTATTTTGCATTCGCAAACACAAAGCGTTTTTCCGCGTCGCAATATGGAGGAGGTGGCAATGAGTCGATCTCCTGTACCCGGCGTCAAGTAATGGACATTCATCTCTGTAGTGACGACTTTATAGCCGGTAGAGCGCATCGCCACCGCGCCCATAACCGAATCAGCCAGGGTAGCGGTAATGCCGCCATGCACCGCTTTCATCTGATTGAGCATAAAAGGTGTAATGGGTACTTCAAATCGGTAGGTTCCATCTTCAAGATATTCTCCCTGCAGACCAAGAAAACCGGCCAGGTAGGCAGTCTTGCGTTCACGCACATGCTCAATAGCCTGACGTGCCAGATAGAGGATTTGCTGTTCATCCTCTGTTCCTTCAGCGAGGGTATCTTGTATAAATTCCAGCAATGCATGTTGATCTTTTCGCATAATCAAGTCAGCTCCTTTGTCTCTTATCTAACATTATAATCAAAATAAGAAAAGAATGAATTCAAAGAAGGGGGCAGAATGTTTTATCTCCTTATAGGAAATGTATATACTTATAATGACCATGGTTTATCTATCCAGAACTTGTTGTGGAAATTGGAGTGGGAAATATGGAAGTTCGTACGATCCTTAGGCAACTCAATCACCGTGTACTAGAACAATTGGTGCAGGAAAATGAATGGCCGAGCACTAAAAAAGGAGAAGGTTCGTTTTCTGCTGAAGACATTGCAAGCTATATAACGGATCCGCACGTTATTGAACAGATGTGGGAGACGTTTACTGAGGAAGAAAAGCAGGTGCTGCTACACTTTCTGTATCAGGTTGGCGAGGATATTGTTACATACCGCCAAATGGAGGAATACGCGCGGGAAGTATCACCGCTTATTATATATAGCGGGTTGACAGGTCTTAGGCGGCGGGGGCTTATCTATACGCTGCGTCGTCTATGGGGGGAACTTGCGTACTGTATGCCTTGGGATATACAGACGGCATTTCGTTCGTGGCTTGCATCGATTATGGTACGCCAGTGTGAAGAGCCGCCGACTCAAGGTCAAATGTTATCAGGCAGAGACGAGGCAACGGCTTTTTCAATCAGTGATGTTGTATTTTCGATTCTGCAGGAACATCGAAAGCAGCCGATTGTGCTCACTAAAAAAGGAGTTTTGCCAATGAAAATGCGCAGGCTTTGGCAAAAACTCATTCCGTATCCGGATGAGCTATTCACCTCCTTTATGGCACGACTGCCGCTAGAGAGTGCTACGCGAGACGGCTTTTTGCTCCATCTTATACTATCTATGGGGCTGTTTGAAAGGCAGGAACGTGAGGGTGAAGAGAGATATACGGTTGATGAAGAACAGGCGGAATCTGTATTTCGTGGGTTTGCGTCTGCGGTACAGCGCCGCTTATATAAGCAGGTAAGAAGAGTAATAAGCACCGCGAATCCTTGTTATTGCGCTGTGTTTGATTGGATGGAGGCGTGTAGTGAGCGTCGTTTTTCTCTTTGTTCACTACAAAGGCTTGAAAATGTCCAATATGGCGGGGAGAATCATGGGCGTATGAGCAGCCATTGGCAGACGTTTGCCGAAGAAGTAATTCCGCTGCTTCTATGGTTTGGTTTTATGACCCGACAGGGTGAAGGAGTAGAGGCAGCGCTTACGTGGACAATAGAGATGCAGGCAGAGTCTGACGAGCAGCGGACATGGGAGGGTACCGGATATGTACAGCCTACGTTTGAGGTGCTGCTTCTCCCGCAAGCACCGTATGAGCTGCGTTGGCGGCTGGGAGCGTATGCAGAGCTAGAAGAACAGCAGGAGGTATGGCGTTTTCGCTTAACCAAAGCGTCTGTCCAGACTATTAAGCGGGATGGAGGGAATGGTGGGCTGCTTAAGGACTTAGAGCGTATTCAGCCTGATGTACCTATCAGCGTGCGGAATCAGATTATGCAATGGCTGCACAGCGGCTCATCTGTGCGTGTGCTGCGGGCTGTCATTTTGCGTTGTCCTGATGTGGAGACGGCCGATGGACTTGCGGCTGATCCTGGGCTGTCTGCATACATGGGGGAACGTTTGAATGCACAGGATTTTTTGGTGGATGAATCTCATCTGGCTTCGCTTGAGAAAGCGGTCAAGCAGAAGGGGATCAGCATAAATGAAGAGCAGGCGGCTATACTAGAACCGAATTGGAATAATACACTTGACTCCAAGAGCGACATGGATGTTCAAGCGGAGGGCGGATATAAAATTGAATCGGTATTCCCAACGCTTGCAGACACGTTGCCTGGACTTAAAGATATCCCGGCGATTTGGCATAAAAATTATCAGAGCTATCACCACTCTACTCTTCGTAAACTTATGACAACAGCGCAAACGCTGGGCATTCCATTGTCCATGGAAGTAAGCGGGCAACCTCTAAAAGAGACGCGCATTGTAGATATGAGGGCTGAGGACGGACACTATCGTCTAACGCTTTCTACCCGTAATCGAAGAGAGAGTGTATGCCTTGAAGAGATCGGGCGCGTGAAACTGCACCTGCCCTCTTAGACATCATGCCAGGACTAGGCAGAGACTGGGTGACATGATACAATGATAATGAGGTGAGAGTATGCCAAGTCAAACAATGACTGTGTCACCGCTCGATTTTCACGAGGTGATGGAGCGTGCTCACCGGATAGGCGAGCAGCTTATGGGCTCCGAAGAGATGAAGCGGTACCTGGAACTTCGTAAGCAGATGGATCAGGACCATGAAGCTATGGCAAGCATTGCTTCATTCAATCAGATGAAGGAAGCATATGAGGAAGTACAGAGGTTCGGGAAGTATCATCCGGACTATAATAAAGTCACGCGCGAGATTCGGCAGAAGAAGCGAGAGATGGAGAAGGTCGCATCTATCGCTGCATTCAAACAGGCTGAAGACGCGCTGGACGAATTGCTCTACCGTGTCAGCCGGACGATTGCAGATGCAGTGTCAGACAATATCAAGGTACCAAGCAACAATCCATTGTATGAGATGATGGGTGGCGGCTGCGGTAGTGGTGGCTGCGGTACGGGAGGCGGCTGCGGCTGTTCCACGAAATAGCCGCCGATCGTTCATCGGTGTGCAGAATATAGAAGTGCGGCGGTGGGCTGCCCATTCCGTCGATACAGGGCTGCTTGAGAGATCAGGCAGCCTATTTTTGCCTAGAAGGCTCTGTTTTTTATACAGTAAGAAAGTTGTCACTTCTTCACCAGTCTAGGTCCTTGATAACAAGGATTGATGGTGCTACTATACGAAAAAGGAGAGTCAAAACATGAGAGAACACCGTGTCGGACTGGCAGTTTACGTCCGAAGCGTGAAGGCGGCCCGCAACTTACGCAAGTTCGGTAACATTCATTACATATCCCGCCGTATGAATTATGTGGCGATGTATACGGCTGCTGATCGGCTCGACGATACGATTGATCGAATCTCTAAGCTTGATTTTGTAACGAGAGTAGAGAAATCACACCGTCATGAGATTCCGGTGCATTATGATAATGCGAAACCGGATAAAGCAAAGGAATTCGATTACAAAATGGAAGAAACACAAATTTTATCGATTACACGAGGAGAACAGAGTAAGTAGATGTGAGAAGGGGGAGGCACGCGGATGGACTGGTTGTGGAACATTCCAATTTTTGTGCTTGCTACAGGGGTATTAAGCTTTATCATGTATATCGTGCTACATGACGACCAGAAAAAAACGCACTAATTCCGGAAGTCAGCAACCTGTTTAGGTTGCTTTTTTATTTGAACTTTTAATGTGTATCAAATAGATAAAAATCACATCGTAAAAAACCGATACAAAATTGAATAAGAAAAAGATAAAGTGGGTGGGATGTATGCATAATCATATGAAAAGCAAACTCCGCTTTGTCTCTTTAAGCGTAATTACGTTAACCTATTTTTTTGTTGAGCATCATCCTACATTCTCGCCAGCCGTATTCTTAGGGCTGACAGTGGTGGGATGGATGATTGGGATCGGCGTGTACACGTGGAAGGGAAAAAAGGCAGAGGCGTTTCTTGCCTCAAATGAACAATTGCTTCGTGTGCTTGACTTTATATTTGTTCTTGGCTATATATGGGTGACTGGTGGTGTCGATGAAAGTCCGTACCTTATCTTGATTTATCTCGGTATTGCTTCTATCGGATTGTATGATGAGAAGCCAGTAGGGTTTGCGTATTCGCTGCTTTCCGTGTTTATTCTTATTTTATACGATTGCGGCTATACATACGTATATGAAGGGGAATGGCGCACATCCGTGTATGCGCTGTCGCATATTTTCATGCTTCCTGTCTTCGGTGTGATGGCTAATCTATTGATTTCACACTTTCAGCAGATCAAAAGAGAAGAGCAGATCGTGCTTGATGAGTTGGTCACAAGCTTAGCGAAAGCCATCGGAAGCAAGGATGCTTATACATTAGGGCATTCCACCCGCGTGCAGATGTACGCACTTGCGCTGGGCAGGGAGCTAGAGCTTACCCAAGATGAAATGTTTATGCTAAAATACGGGGCGCTTTTGCATGACATTGGAAAAATTCATATTTCCACTGCTGTATTGAACAAAACAGGAAAGTTAACGGAATCAGAGTGGCTTGAATTAAAAGGACACTCGCTCGAAGGAGCGCGCATTGTCGGAGGCCTAAAGAAAATGAAGGGCGTCCGTGATATTATTTTATATCATCATGAAAAATATGACGGTCGGGGATATCCGCACGGTTTAAAGGGTGAAGAGATTCCATTTCTCGCAGCCATCGTAAATGTAGCCGATTCATTTGATGCAATGACATCATCGAGGTCATATAATACGCCAAAAACATTTAATGAAGGCATGGAAGAGATCAAAGCTTGTATAGGTACGCAATTCCACCCGGATGTTGCCCGGGCAGCTCTTGCGCTTTACAAAAGAGGGGAATGGCCGCAATTCAAACAGGTGGAACAGCACAACGAACAAGAGTATGAAGAATACAATCAGCGTGAGAGTATTATTACGTAATGTTATCAAACAAGTGCAAATCGTACCAAAATGTTTATAATTTACTCTATAACCGACTGGTAAATGCTTGTATCCGGTTGTACAATAAAAAAGTAGATAGATATTTTACGGCGAGGAGGACGAGGAAATGTTTAATAAAATACTGGTAGCTGTCGATGGTTCAGAAATGAGCAATAAGGCGCTTATGGCTGCGACGACGATTGCTAAGGAACAGAACGCACAGGTTAGTCTCTTTCATGTAGGAAAAGAAGCAGTAATTCCGCCGTACATGGTTGGGGAAATGGCGTACATTTCAAAGGAATATAATATTGATTTTAATGAAGCAATGAAAAAAGAAGGCGAAGAGCTGCTAAAGCAGGCTAAAGCCAAAGTGGAAGCAGAAGGTATTGCGGTAGATGCATTTTATGTGGTCGGTGATCCGGCCCGTCAAATTGTGGATCAGGCTGAAGAAGGTGGCTATCAGCTCATCGTTATTGGTAGTCGTGGGCTAAGCGGATTTAAAGAAATGATGCTTGGCAGCGTCAGTCATAAAGTATCACAACTCGCTGAGTGTCCTGTTTTAATTGTAAAATAATATCATGATATACGATGTATCCCTTTTGCCTCGAATGAGGTGAGAGGGATTTTTTTGTCATAATATGCCGAAAGGTTTTGATAAATGGAAAAATATGGTATAAAATAGAAGCAAGAAAGGAGGGGTATGATGAATGATGTACCAGAGTATGTAACGATGTTAATTCAGAAAGGGATTCAATGCGGAGCAAGTGATATTCATCTAGAACCGACTGCGGACCGAGTGGTTATTCGTTTTCGACTTGATGGTTATTTGCAGGAGGTGGAAGAGAAGGAGGAAAGCTTCGGGCCTCCCATCGTATCGCGCATTAAGCTGATGAGTGGAATGGATATTGGCGAGCGGCGGCTGCCGCAGGATGGTGGCTTTGCTTTTCAAACTAAGACGGATGGCAAGGAAAGCCCGATTGATGTGCGCGTTGCTACACTGCCGACCATATACGGAGAGAAGGTGGTGCTTCGTCTCCTGCCGCATGAGACGAAATATCAGTCCCTCTCATCGTTGGGTATGAATGGGGAGAACGTATTTCGTATTCGCACAATGCTATCAAAAGCCCAAGGAATGATTCTAATCGCAGGTCCTACGGGAAGTGGAAAGACGACTACGATGTATACGATGCTCCATGAGTTGCAGCGTCACGGACGCAATATCGTCTCACTTGAACAGCCTGTTGAATACCGGATTCCAGGAATAAATCAGGTACAAATTCATCCGCGGGCAGGCCTTTCATTTCATGAAGGCTTACGGGCCGTACTGCGGCAGGATCCTGACGTTATCCTTGTAGGGGAGATTAGGGACAAGCTGACAGCAGAAGTCGCTGTACGGGCTGCGCTCACCGGGCATTTGCTTATTTCTACCATCCATACATTGGATGCGGTGAGCACGATTCTTCGTTTGCTGGATATGGAGATTGAGCCGTATCTGGTTAGCTCTGCACTAACAGGCATCGTAGCCCAGCGCTTGATTCGTGAGCGTTGTCCACAATGCTATGAACAGTCCCCAGCTTGCACCTCCTGTCATGGCACGGGCTTTCGTGGACGGGTAGGCATCTATGAGGTGCTGCATGTTGAAGAAGACCTTCACCCTTATATTCTAAATCGCTGTTCTGCATCTGTGATCCGTCAGTATCTTCATAAGAACGGCTTTTCCTTTCTGTCGGCCTTGCTGGAACAGAAAATTGCAGAAGGGGTGGCTGAGCCGAGTGAACGCGAGCAGTATACGGTATATAAGGAAGTGGTCCGATGAATCGCTGGCACGACTAAGCCAACGTCTGTCCTATCTGCTTGATGCCGGCATTCCGCTGCTTGATAGTCTGCAGTTGACCCTTCATCACTTTAGCCGGCGGGAGAGAGAGGAACTTCAACGTGTTCTTGAACGACTCGAAGCAGGTATTCCGCTATCTGCTGCGCTTGAGAAGCTGAGCGCACCTCCGATCTTTCTTTCTTTTATAGCAGCAGGTGAGTTGCATGGACACTATGCGTCCAGCTTCGGATTTGCCGCCCGCTATTACCGCAGAAGAGTTGCTTGGAGACATCAATTGTACCAGTTGTTGAGCTATCCATCCTTGCTGTTAGTCCTATCGCTTGCATGTTTATGGTTTTTACTTCATGTTATTTTGCCTCAGTTATCCTCGATGTATGACACAATGAATATTACTCTTCCACCGTTGACTCGTTTGTTTCTCTCTACCTTTGTCCTGTTTTCTTCCTATAGCCTCCCAACCATAGCGGTAGCATTCGCAGGAGTATTCATTATATGGAAGCTTTATCGTTCGCCTCGTTTGACTTCATATCTGCTGCGCATGCCGCATGTGCGATATTGGCTTACCCTGCAATATAGCCACTATTTTGCTATGCAGGCAGGTCTTTTGCTCGAAGCGGGAGTATCCATCCTTGCTGTATGTCATTTACTGCGGGTACGTTCGCCCTGGTTCTTTCTTCGACAGATCACGGAAGAGATAGAAGAAGAACTGCGGCAAGGTCGCACGCTCAGTGCATCCCTGCAGAATCATGCGTGTTTTACGCCGGAACTTCTTCGTTATGTTGAGTTAGGAGAAGAAGGCGGGAGGATTGGAGAATGTCTTCTGTTTTACAGCGAGCAAACGGAGACCGATATGAAGCATCAGATCGAGAAGCTGATGCGTTGGTTAGAGCCGTTAATTTTGCTTGGGATCGGAGGCATTGTATTCATTGTCGTTCTGTCGTTTTTTCTTCCTGTGCTGCACATGATGAATGAAGTGAAATAAGAAAAGAAGGTGACGAACAAATGGAAGCGCATGAGAAAGAAAAGCGTGAAGCCGGATTTACGCTGATTGAGCTGCTTATTGTGATCGTTATCATTGGTGCATTTTTGGCACTGGCTCTACCTAATTACAAGGGGGCGGTAGCCAAAGCGCAAACGAGGAGTTGTGAAGTAAATCAGCGGATGATTCTTACTACTCTTGAGGCTTATGCGGTGGAAAATGGAGGTGCTTATCCGGCAGCGGCCGATGCGCTGACTGAGCTTGTTGACAAAGGATATCTAGGGAATACACCGACTTGTCCGCTTCAAGGTGCATATGAAGTAACAGCTTCCGCCGACGGAAAAAGTATGTCGGTGGCGTGCAGTAAGCATGGTGGACCGTAAGAATGGATTCAGCCTCATTGAAGTGCTTATCGTATTGGCCATTTTTTCGAGTGTAATTGGACTTGCTTTGCCGTCGGCTGTTCATACCGTTCAACAGATGCAAGGCCAGCAATTCATCGAAAAGCTTAGCGCTGATTTATATGCAGCCGCAAGTGAAGCGATCAGTTACCGAGCTAGTGTTCAGGTGGTTGTATGGAAGCATAATCAATTCTATACCATCCAGCGTATGTGGGAATTGAAAAGAAAAAAGATAGCGATCCCGCCAGGTTTTACCGTAGTAAGTAACTTTGCATCCGGTACGATCAGCTTTAATGATTTAGGTCATGTGATGCAGGCAGGTACTATCTTTATCACATATCCTACCGGCCAAAAGAAGCGTATTACGGTATATATGGCAAGCGGTCGGTTCCAAGTGAGCGCTGAATAATGGAGGAAAACGATGAAAGAAGACGGGTTCACGTATGTTGAAGCGCTATTATCCCTTGCGCTGTTTGCTGGATTTGTGCTTGCAGCGCAAGGATCGCTGCAGATCATAACGCGCGAGAGAGCAGAGAAGCAAAGTGAAATAACGGGGTACCTGCTTGCTAGGTCACTGCTTGAACAATGGAAGGTAGGTCAGACTATGGATACGACAGAGAGGGAAGAACACGGTGTCCGCTATCAGATTCGAGTAGCGTATGGACAGAGTACGGAGAGGGTGGAAACATGCGAGGTACAGATTCGTTGGAAGAACAGACGGGGAGGCGAGAGGCATATCGGTTTTCAAGGGTATCGGCTTACCCCTCTTCTCTTACCGGAAACGAAAGAGGAGTAACGCTGCTTGAAGCCCTGCTTTCATCCGTAGTCCTATCCCTTGTGCTTATTTCGCTGTTGTATGGATTTACAGAAACGCAGCGATATTTTCAACGCGTAAAAAATGAAAGCGTGCTGGAAGCGGAAGCACGTGGTTTGTTTTCGTACATTGAAGAAGAAATTCGGCGCTGTACAAAAATGGAGCTAAAAAAGGGTGTACTATATCTTACACATCCGGCTGTCGGAGTTGTTACGTATGATCAGGTGGGTGAGCGTATTGTCCGACGCGTCAATACGGCAGGATATATTATTGTCGCCCAATATGTACGCCAATTTCAGATGGACATGCAGGGAGAGGGCTGCTCCTTTTATGTGGAGATGGAAAAGGAGGGCGCAATATGGAGCGGTCGCCTTTTCCTTGGCAAAAGAGAAGTTGTGGGGGTGAGGTAATGCCGCATGGGTCCGTGTAATAATTCGCGTGGTACCGTCTTTTTTATTGTCCTGATCTATGTTCAGCTTATGTTGCTTGTTATTCTGCATACCATTGTATTTCTAAATCAACTGCGGCCAATTGCCTCTAATGATCGCGAACGTATGCGGCTCCATTATATCGTGGAGGCGGGCGTATATTTTATGATTGAAGATATGCTAAATGAGCCTGGCAACTATGAACCGCGTACATATCATGTGCAGGGCAGAGAGATTCAAGTCATAATAGAGCCGCGTGGTACAAAAGAAGCCTGGATCGGCGCCGGAGTCGGGCGTGTACCACAGCGGGCAACACGGCTGTGGGTGATCGTTGACCGGAAGACCGGGGAGATTATCAGATGGAGTGAGACGATGATTGAGTAGCGGGGGTGCCAAAATGATTGAAAAGGCCGGAGAGCGGACACGCTATAAATAATAAAAGATAAATAAAGGAGGCGTGTCTGATGTCCTCACAGGAGTATGTAAAGTTTTTAACACAGCGATTGGTGAAATACATGGAAACACCGAAAAGTCAGAGGGAGAAAAAACCGAAAGAAGCGTTCGCTTATCGATGGTTCGGTATGCTGCCGCTTGCGATTGGTATGCTTTTTCGCCGCAAAAAGAAATAAAGAAGGAGCCGAACCAGGGTTATAGTGGTTCGGCTCTTTTGGTAATCGTCCACTTATGGTGTATGCAGAAAGAACAGTCCGCCGTTGATAATGTCGACCTCGATGCGCGGTTCATACTGCCAGCGCAACTCTTCTGTCCGCTTTTCTTTCGGATTCATAACCGTTTCATTGGGCTTATCACCAGCATCGACAGCAGTATAGAATTGTTCAATCTGCAAGAGTTCGGAAGCGAGTCGCTTACGGGCTTCTTTCGCCCAGGCAGTATCTTCTTGCTGAATATATTTTTCTATATATTGCTCCAAATGAGTAACAGCCGAATCCGGGCTGAAGATGGGCCGCATTGTATAAGCATAATCTGGGAGAAGCGGCCGCATGGCACGAGATTCGAGTGAAGCAAAGAAATGCTCGTCAATCTGCCCGTGAATGAGATTGATGCCAAGTGAGAGGAGATAGTCTTTTTTACGATCGCAAATAAATGAGATTTTGTAATTAATACCAAGCCAGGGTGTAAGCGCCGCCTGTACGTCGGGAGCGGCTTGCGCATTTGCATGCTCATACAGCCGGATGTAACGTCCATGGCGGCGTGCCGAGGTGAAAAATTGCTGCAGACGCGGAGAGCCGAACATAATATCTTCCCCGTGTACACCATCGGGCAATGCGGCGCGGTCAAATACAAGTGTCATGCACATCGGCTGTGGTTCTAAGTTTAGTTTTTCTACATACGTCCAGTAGAATGGGCGATTCCCCAAATCTTTATCGACTTCTGTCGGCAGTTCCACTTTAAAGTAAGCAGGATGTACTTCTTCATACCGTGCCTGATGTGCGGCAAAATAACGTTCAAGGAACGAACGAACCTGCATCTGATTCATGGAAGTATGGCTCCTTCCAGCGATTCTTCGGCAGGTATGATGGCTTCAGTATCCTGACGCACTGCCTGGATTACCTGACTTAAGTTGTCCATTTTAATGGCGAGTTCTCCTTCGCTTTTTGAGGATAAGAGAATATCGATGACATTTTTCTCAAGCGACTTGTTAAGATGCAGACGATCAATGATCGTATCCAATTCCCCAATCACCATCTCGAATAGATTGATCTTTTCATAGAGCAGATGCAAAATTTTTTCTTCGATGGTGCCGCGTGTTGCCAGATTATAGATATAGACGTCCCGAGTCTGACCGAGACGGTGCACACGACCGATTCGCTGCTCTACCCGCATCGGATTCCATGGCATATCATAGTTAATCAACCGATTGCAGAATTGCAGGTTGATTCCTTCTCCCCCGGCTTCGGTAGCGATCAGCGCCTGTGCGCGGTGCTCGAATAGCTGGCTCATCCAATCCTTTTTGCTGCGTTTAAAGCCGCCGCGAAACAAGACAGAGGTAACTCCGTGTTGCGCTAGCATACGCTGCAGATATTCTTGTGTCGCACGGTATTCGGTAAAAATAATCACTTTATCATCAGACTTTTTAATAATGTCGATAACTTTCTCTGCCTTCTGATGTGTTGTAACCTGCTTTAGCGTCTCGATCAGTGCAAGAATATGCTGCCGTACGGGCGAAGATTCCGCGGCGCGGTTATACATATTTACCAGCGTCATGAATGCGGCATCCCTGCTGCTGCAAATCTCTCGCTGCAGCGTAATAAGGGCGAGCGGGTTTTTATATCCACCCTCTTCATCGTGATACTGCTCCTGGACAAAACGGGTGATTTGTTCATATAATGTCTTCTCTTCAGATGACAGCTCCACAGGTACTGTAATGACATGTCGTGCAGTGAATTCGACTTTGCCGTCGGCGCGTCGGTTGCGCACCATTATTTTTTTTAATTCATTCTTTAATGTTTCATTGTTTTTTACTTGACGTCTGCCCTGTACATAGCTTTCCTGGAATTGTGCGGATTGACCTAAATGCCCTGGCTTCAGCAATGTAATAAGGTTATACAGCTCATCGAGCTCGTTTTGAATAGGGGTAGCGGTGAGCAATAAACAGTACTTTTTCTTCAGCTCCTGAATGAATTGATAGTTTTTGGTCTGTTTATTTTTGAGCTTATGCGCCTCATCAACAATAACGAGATCATACGGTTGAGCAAGGACGATATCACGATGCGGAGGACGTTTGGCTGTATCAATAGAGGCTACGACCACATCATATTGTGTCCACATATATTCTTTTCGCTGTGCTATTGCCGGAATAGAAAATTTGCTTGTCAACTCCCGCACCCATTGTACAACAAGAGAGGCAGGCACAAGGATCAATACCTTTTTGACAAGGCCGCGTACCATATATTCTTTAAGAATCAGTCCAGCTTCAATTGTCTTACCAAGACCTACTTCATCAGCGAGCAGTGCGCGTCCGTGCATTTCGCAAATGACTGTTTGGGCGGTCTCGATTTGATGAGGAAGCGGGGTAAGGTGAGGTAGGTGTCTAAGACACTGTAATTCATTGAAATCACCTACCGCGCAGGCACCTTCAGCTTCCCAGGCCAATCGATATAACTCGCGATGGTGCCACGGTCCATCTTCCTGCACTCTTGTTTTAAAGCCTTCAAGCCAATCCCTTTGAAATGTAATGGGGATGTCCATCATGCCAAAGCCACCTTCTTTCTTTTCCGTTCCTAGCCGTTAGGCCAGCATGCGAACATGGTCTATATCGATAGAATGCCCAGAAAAAAAAGAATCTATGTAAAAAATTATCTTTTGTGTTTCAAGTAGAAGTAGAGTGGGAAAGTATATCGTAAGCTTCAAACATAAAAATGGGATTGAAAGAATAATGCAGCGATGAAGCGTTATCAGCCTCAACCCGCGTTTGGAGCTTGCATAAGGTGTGTGAATACACGCCAATACCGAAGATACGATGAGACATTCACTATGCGTATATATGGCCATCAGGAGCCGAATGTCTCGATTGTGTGTTCGGTTCTACGAAAAGTGCGGACCGCGTGTGCGGTGCGCACTTTTTGCATGGCTGTACATAAAAAAAGAAGGAGGATTCCTCCCTCTTTTCAAGAGGTATGTGTGGGCGGCTTTGAGCTGGGGAATGCGGCATACCGGATAACCAGCGCAGCCGGCAGGACATAGCCGATCATCGCTTCAAGCATAGCGACCCCCCTGGCGGCACCGAATGGACTTAAATCTCCGTATCCGACTGAAAGTAGGGTCACCGCGCTGAAGTAAAATGAACGTGTAATCCGGTCATACCACTGGCTTTGATGCGCAGGAGAAGCATAATGATCGAGAATAAATCCAAGACCCATCCATTCAAGCACACAGTATAGGAGCCCGAACGAAAGTACAAGATTCATATACAGTAAAAAAAGGATCAAAAAATTATGCCATGTTCTCCATTCGATCATGTTTTGTTTCATTGTCTCACATCCGGAACATACGTATTTAGAGTACATTGCTAACTTGTACATATGTATGCCGGAAGGGAGGGGAATTATGAAATGTACTGTATATCTAATTGAGTAGCAGAAGAACTCGATTATAGGCGCGACTTGTAGAATTGTCCGTTCGCATCTCGACCATCTTCTGCGGATTTCTCTATGTCTTCGCCTGCGCTGTTTAGTTTTTTACGCAGATTTGCTGCACATGAACTGCAGTATTCTCCTAGCGTAATGAGAGTGTTGCAGCTTTTGCACGGATATTGTAGATTCGGATAGCGTGTGAGGTCAAAATACTTTTCGCGAATCAAATATTCGATATAGCGAAGCGAGATATCAAGGTCCTGCGAAATCTGAGCAAGGGGAGCATTCCGTCTTTCCTTTGGTTTCAAATAGTCGCGAATACGTTTAACGGTGTCTAGCTCCTTGCGTGCACAGTCTGGACAGACCGATTTAGAGACTTTCATAAAGACCTTGCCGCACACAGAACAATTCGATAGCATGTTCTTGTACTCCCTTCTAAACTGAGGTGAAAATTTTATATCTTCTTTTATAATAAGAGGTTATCTGGAAATTTTCTTGTGTTCTTCTCTTTTTTATACGAAAATGATTCCTTTGAACCATATAAAAAGGCGTACTTTTCTTTAGGTATTGAATCATAAAACAAGAGATGAAATAATGAAAAAGACGGATATAAAGGTACGGTTGTTTGTAGCCGGGCCGTAAGGAGGGCATATATAGCATGGAAAAAAAGCCGCTGCTTGGTCAGATTGACGAACATGGGAATCTAGTGCTGCCGCCGGAGATTCAAGAGATTCTCGGGTATGGAACCATTGAGATCGCTGTGGAAGATGATTGTATTGTACTGACCAAGGTCGATCCGATATATACATGTGTATGGGAACCAAAACAAAATAGAAAATAAAAGAAGCAGCGGAGTGGGCAGAGATGTTTGCTCCGTTTTTTATGTAGGAAAGCTGATTTTTGTTAATAATGTTCGGTTTTTTGTTTATATTTGATTGAAATGTGATTTTTATTCGTGTTATATTCGTAAAAGACAAACAATATTATGTTTTGATTAATTTTCGTTAATAAAAAAGTGATGAATGCATTGCAATTTTTCTGATTCATGGTACGATAGAAGCGAATGATATGTTTGACTTTTAACAATAATATAATATCGTGCGGATGAAAGCAGAGGGAGAGAACGTGCGAAGCACGTCGCCGAAGGAGCAAGAATACCTTTCAATCTCTCAGGCAAAAGTACTTCTGTGGGACGCAACTCTGGAGAGAGCTCGCATGACGAGCCACCAAAGGGGAAACCGGAATAGGACGCTGCCGTTGCGCAGCTTGGTCTGGGTAGCTCTCAGGTACAAAGGACAGAGATAGGGAAGACGCCCTATCCCTGTCCTTTTTTTGTGAAAAATGAGAATGTTTACGGGAGGTTGGATGAATGACTGTATTGCAACAAACGCCTTTGTATCCACTGTATGCAGAGTATGGAGCCAAAACGATTGATTTTGGCGGTTGGGATTTGCCTGTTCAGTTCTCAAGCATCCAAAAAGAACATGAGGCGGTGCGTACAAAGGCCGGTTTATTCGACGTTTCACACATGGGTGAAATAGAGGTAAAAGGGAAAGACGCGCTTGCTTTTATACAGAAAATAACGACAAACGATGCATCGAAGCTGACGATCGGTCAGGCACAGTATACGATTATGTGTTATCCAGACGGCGGCACGATTGATGATCTGTTGGTTTATAAATGTGGGGATAATGAATATCTGCTCGTTGTTAATGCTTCTAATATCGATAAAGACTATGAATGGATGAAGAAGCATGCGGAAGGCGAGATGACTCTACGCAATATATCGGATGAAATAGCTCTGCTGGCTTTGCAGGGGCCGCTTGCTGAAACGGTGGCACAGAAGCTGACGGACACGGATGTATCTGCGATTCGCTTCTTTCATTTCGAACAGAATGTGAATTTCTCAGGCGTGGCTGGACTGGTCTCGCGCACGGGCTACACTGGTGAAGATGGATTTGAAATTTATATAAAAGCGGAAGATGCACCTGTGCTATGGAAAAAAATCCTTGAAGCCGGTGGGGAGGATGTGCTGCCGTGTGGATTGGGTGCGCGTGATACGCTTCGCTTTGAAGCGCGTCTGCCGCTGTATGGCCAGGAATTAAGTAAGGATATCAGTCCGCTTGAGGCTGGATTGGGATTTGCGGTGAAGGTTGATAAGCCGGTACCGTTCATCGGGCAGGAGGCACTCAAAGCACAGAAGGAAAATGGCATCCCGCGCAAGCTGGTCGGCCTAGAAATGATCGAACGCGGCATTCCGCGCACGCATTATGCCGTATATGCAGGCGATGAGCAAGTAGGTGAGGTGACAACAGGTACACAGTCGCCGACGCTTAAGAAAAGCGTGGGTCTTGCTCTTGTGAAGCGTGAGCATAGTGAGCCGGGTACAGAACTGGACGTAGAAATCAGAGGGAAGCGTGTCAAGGCAAAAGTTGTACCGACGCCTTTTTATAAGCGCCCGAAAGCATAAACAATGACACAGTAAGGAACGAAATTGGGGGAGAAGACAAGATGAGTCAATTGCAGATGGAGTATAGATACAGCAAGGAACATGAATGGGTGGAAGTGCTTGACGGTGGGCGTGTACGTGTCGGCATTACGCACTTTGCTCAAAATCAGCTCGGGGATATCGTATTTATTGAACTGCCGGAGGAAGGCGCTGTCGTAAAGGTAGATGAAAGCATGGGTACTGTTGAATCCGTGAAAGCTGTGTCCGATATTTACTCACCGGTAAGTGGGGAAGTGGTGGAGGTAAACCAGGCGCTCGAAGATGCACCGGAGACAATTAACGGGGATGCATATGATGCTGGCTGGATGGTTGTTATTGCCCTCTCTGATCCCGCAGAGCTGGATGCATTGATGACAGCCGAGCAGTATGAAGCATACAGCAAGGAGGAGGAATAAAGCGTGACCGTAAAATATCGTTATCTTCCAATGACTGAGGCGGATCGCCAGGAGATGCTGGCCGATCTCGGTATCACCAACATTGCAGAGCTGTTCGCAGATATTCCAGAGTCGATTCGTTTTAAGGGGGAGCTTGAGATTCCTGAAGCAATCCCGGAAACAGAGCTGACCAAACATATGGGGCGAATGGCGGGAAAAAACGTCAACGCGCTTGATTATGCCTGCTTCTTAGGTGCAGGCACGTATGATCACTACATTCCAAGCGTGGTAAATCATGTCATCTCCCGCTCTGAATTTTATACCGCTTATACACCGTATCAGCCAGAGATCAGTCAGGGTGAGCTGCAGGCGATTTTTGAGTTTCAGACGATGATCTGCGAATTAACCGGAATGGATGTCGCCAACTCGTCTATGTATGACGGAGCTACCGCATTAGCGGAGGCTGCGGCAATGACAGCAGCAAAGACGAAGCGCAAAAAAGTTGTGGTATCACGCGGTGTGCACCCAGAAGCGCGCTCGATTCTGCAAACCTATGCCAAGGGACAGGGCTTAGAGATTGTCGAGATTGGCTGCAAAAACGGAATCACAGATATGGAGGCTCTTGCGGCCGCAGTGGATGAGACAACGGCTTCTGTTCTTGTCCAATATCCGAACTTCTTTGGTGCGGTCGAGCCGCTCAACGAAATTGAGAAGATCGCACACCAGCATAAGGGTCTGCTCGTCGTGAGTGCAAATCCGCTTTCTTTAGGCATTCTTACACCGCCGGGCGCATTCGGTGCTGATGTTGTTGTAGGAGACGCACAGCCGTTTGGGATTCCGATGGCTTTTGGCGGCCCGCACTGCGGCTATTTTGCAGTGAAAAAAGAACTGATGCGTCAGATTCCAGGGCGCATTGTGGGGCAGACGAAGGATGAAGAAGGGCGTCGGGGCTTTGTGCTAACGCTTCAGGCGCGTGAGCAGCATATCCGACGTGAAAAAGCGACATCCAACATCTGCTCCAACCAGGCGTTAAATGCATTGGCCGCAGCGGTGGCGATGACATCGCTCGGTAAGCAAGGTGTGCAGGAAATGGCGCTGCTCAACGTACAGAAGACGCAGTATGCGAAGCAGCAAATCGCCAAACTTAACGGCTACGAAGTGACATATGATACCCCGGTATTTAATGAATTTGTGATTAAGGCGTCACGGCCAATAGGTGACATTAATCGAGCGCTTCTCCAGAATGGAATTATCGGCGGCTTTGATCTTGGACGTGATTATCCCGAGCTTGCAGGGCATATGCTGCTGGCTGTGACAGAGCTGCGTACAAAAGAAGAGATCGACCGATTAGTGAAAGGATTGGAGGGAGCGCACCATGCTTAACACGATGCCGAAGGTTCAGGAACAGAACAAAGAAAAAGAGCTCATTTTCGAAATGAGCAAACCGGGTCGCGTAGGCTACTCGCTTCCGCACTGTGATGTGCCGGAAGTGGACGTTACGGCGGTAATTCCGAGTGAGTATTTACGTCAAACACCGGCAGAGCTGCCGGAGGTTTCCGAACTTCAACTTATGCGTCATTATACGGAGCTGTCCAAGCGCAATCACGGAGTTGATTCCGGCTTCTATCCGCTTGGTTCATGTACGATGAAATACAATCCGAAGATTAACGAAGATGTGGCACGTTATCCTGGATTTGCACGCATTCACCCGTACCAGCCAGAAGAGACGGTGCAGGGTGCACTGCAGCTAATGTATGAACTGCAGGAAGACTTGGCAGCCATTACCGGTATGGACGCGGTCACACTGCAATCCGCCGCCGGTGCTCAGGGCGAGTGGACCGGGCTGATGATGATTCGTGCATATCACGAAAGCCGCGGGGAGCAACGCACGAAAGTGATCGTACCGGACTCCGCCCATGGGACGAATCCGGCTTCTGCAAGTGTGGCAGGATTTGAGACCGTAACGGTAGCATCGGATGAGAATGGGTTTGTTGATGTAAAGGCGCTTCGACAGGTGGTTGGAGCAGACACGGCAGCGCTTATGCTGACCAATCCGAATACGCTTGGTTTGTTCGAGAAGAGCATTGTAGAAATCGCACAGATCGTTCATGAAGCTGGCGGGCTGCTGTATTATGATGGAGCCAATGCCAATGCGATTCTTGGCAAAGCGCGTCCGGGTGATATGGGCTTTGATGTTGTACACTTAAATTTGCATAAGACCTTTACAACACCGCACGGCGGCGGTGGCCCGGGCTCCGGTCCGGTAGGAGTGAAGAAAGATTTAGTACCGTTTTTGCCGAAGCCGATGGTTGTAAAAGAAGGAGACGTTTATCGTCTTGATTTTGACCGTCCGCAGTCGATTGGCCGCGTGAAAGCATACTACGGGAACTTTGGGATCAATGTACGTGCCTATACGTATATCCGTACGATGGGGCCGGAGGGATTGCGCCTCGTCTCCGAATATGCGGTATTAAACGCCAATTACATGATGCGCAAGCTGGCTGAACATTATGATCTGCCGTTTGATACGGTATGTAAGCATGAATTTGTTCTATCAGGGAAGCGGCAGAAGAAACAGGGCGTTCGTACGTTAGACATTGCTAAGCGTTTACTTGACTTTGGTTATCATCCGCCGACGACGTATTTCCCGCTTATTGTAGAGGAATGTCTGATGATTGAGCCAACCGAAACAGAGTCGAAGGAGACACTTGATGAGTTCATCGACGTCATGATTCAAATTGCACAAGAGGCGGAACAGACACCAGAACTGGTGCAGGAAGCGCCGCATCATACTGTAGTCAGCCGTCTGGATGAAGTATTAGCAGCTAGAAAACCGGTGCTGCGCTATACAAAACCAGAGGCAATGGAATAAGAATAGATATAAGGGGAGAGCGGATGAGCCGCCTCTCCTTTTCTTTTTCTTCCTTCAATCCCCAACATCTTTTGATCAGGTCATGCAGATACTATGCATAGCGCCGCCGCTATACAGAGGGTGGTTTATAATCTGGGATAGAAAGAAAGGGATGCTCAGAGATGCTTACGAATCAAGAGCTTTCTCATTATCGTTCGCTGTTGACCAAGCAGCAGCAGGATCTGCAAGAGCGCCTTCAAAAGAGCGATGCCTATGGAATGAGTCAGGCCGCGATGCAGGAATCAGTCAGTGAGCTGTCCAACTATGATAACCATCCGGCCGATTTGGCAAGCGAGATGTTTGAACGTGAAAAGGATCTGGCTCTTTATGAACATGAGGAAGAAGAGATGCGTGACATTACGCGTGCGCTTGAAGCGATTGATCGCGGCGTGTACGGGATATGTGAAGTGTGCCGCGCGCCGATTCCGACTGAACGCTTGGCAGCTCTTCCGACAACGACACGCTGTATGGAGCATGCGGATGAACGGTTTGTGTCAAAGCGGCGTCCGGCAGAAGAAGACATACTTGCTCCGGCGTACGGTCAATTTGAGTATGACGAAGCGGATGCGACATTGTATGATGCGGAGGATGCGTGGCAGGATGTATCACGATACGGTACATCGGACAGCCCGTCCGACTTCTTTGATCCATCCAAGCTTGATTATGATGATATGTATATTGAGGCGGATGAATCAGTCGGATACGTAGAGGATATCGAAGGGCTGGCGCTTGCTGATCTGGACGGACATTATATCGGCCCCAGCCTGGAATCGCCGCTGCGAGACAGGTATGAGGCTGTGCTGGATGAGGCAAACGACATGTATAAAAATGAATAAGTAAAAGAGGCCGTTTTGGCCTCTTTTACTTATTCGTAAGACGATGAATTCATCGTGGCTGCAAGCAGTCCTGTTGTCCAGAGTCTACTGCTTAAATCCAATAAAAACAAATCATCAGGATCGACCAGCGAGCGTTGCGTAAGCGACTCGATTTTACGAAGGCGATAGAGCAGGGACTGTCTATGCAAGCTGAGGACGCGCGCAGTTTGACTGACATTTCCCTGATTGCGTATATACGTGTTGAGCGTATGGATAAGATCAAGTCCTCTTTGCTGATCGTAATCGATGAGTGCGCCAATTGTAGATAGGGTTATCTCCTGCATCTTAGTATTATCTGCTAAGCTTGATAACGCACGGTAAATCTCTGTATTGGCGTATGTGCTGCGATAACCGGGACCTTTCTGGCGGGTTCCCACTTCTAATGCGATTCGTGCGTCATTGAAGCTTTCCATAAATGTCCGCTCGCCTGCATGGTTTTCTCCGATTCCCCATGATATGAGAAGACCAGGTGCAAGCTCGTTCAGCCTGTCATCTACCCGATCAAGGTAGGCTGTAACGATTTCATTTATATTATCCATCGAGATTTCTAGAAAAATGATAAATCGATCCTGGTGATACGTAGTCATTGTGAGTCGCTGCATAGCTTCCCCGGCACTGATTAATTGCTCCTCAATGGAGTGTACGATCGTCTGTGTCCACTGCTCGTAAGAGAGCTGCATCGAATTGTTCTGCTGGAAAAGGGACTCCAAGTTTTCAGGTGCTCCCAGAATGCAGACATAGGGGCGCATTACATTATAATTCAAGGATTTGGCGCGGGATATGGCTGTATCCCAGGAGTCGATCTCACCCTTTGCCAGACTCCATATGAAATCATCCTTTAGACGAAACTCTGTCTCTAGAATGGCATGCTCTCGCTGAAACCATAGAGCAGCTATTGTGATTGCCCGCTCCAAGATATATTCTTCTTCATTTTCCTGAAAAGTTTGCAGCGAATAAGTGGATGAGAGAGCAAGCAGCAGATATCCATGAACCTTATTAGCTGTTTTAATCTCAAGTTGGACAATGGCATCGTCTACAAAATGCACCCAATTAATACTCTCCTCGGTGTAACGCACCGCGTTTGGTATATGTGAGGTAAGATATGTCTTAGCCTGCTCTTCCCATTTCTTTGCCAAGCTACTTGCCTGCTGGCTCGATCCTTTAATATGGCCGTTCTTATCTACAATAAGGACCGGACTGCCAATCGTTTGGCTGATTAATTCTGTGGCATCAGAGAGTGAGGCATCATGAAGAAAAAGATTAAGGAGTTGCTTCTGCAGCTCCTCTGAGCGCTGCAGGGTTGTCTGCTGCCAGTGATTGAGGTGGCTTAGAAGAGTATGTGTAATATCGGAAAACCGAATCTCCCAGGGAATCTCAATGATCGGAAAGCGCTGTTCCTCAGCATAGGCTGTTATTTCCTCTGGGATACTTATTACATGGCGTCCGGTAGCAATAGCCAACGCTGCAGCTCCCGATTCTACGATGTCCTGGACGAAGTGTTTGAACACATGTATATCCTCGCTGCATCCTATAGCCGTAGTCAATACCAATTCATTTTTGAGGATGAAATTCTCAACGGGTATCTCGATAACAGATACGGATTCCACAGGCCGTTTAGACATTGCCGATGGAGCTGTTAACACGCGGCCAGGCTTCATAATCTCAAGATTCATTACATCCTTTACAGTAAAGTTCATGAAAAACTCCTAGGTGGATAAAGTATAGTTTGCAATTCATATCATCATACAACGTTATTATACTTTATTGATAAATGGCATGACTGCTTGTATATGTGCATCAAGGTTTACATTGCACCCGCTTATGATGATGACGATACATTTGCCGGGCTTTACAATCTTTTGGCGCAGAAGAGCACCGATTCCAACTGCCGCGGCTCCTTCAATCACCATGTGATGATGTTTTAACATATAGGCCATTCCTTCAGCAATTGCCTCTTCTGAAACAAGAAGTGATTGATCCACATACTTTTTTACCATCTCAAACGTATACGCATTATCCAAACCGATGCCGCCAAGAAGACTGTCGGCAAGCGTATCCTTCTCTCCTAGAACCACTGGTTTTCCTGCTTTTATACTCTCATACATGACCGCCCCGTGCTCCATAGAAACGCCGACAACCTGAATGGCAGGGTCGATCGACTTCATAGCCAATCCTAATCCAGAGTGCATGCCGCCGCCCGATAATCCCCCAATCACCATATCGACCTCAGGAACCTCTCTAGCGATCTCTAGTCCCATTGTTCCTTGCCCGGCGATCACCTCAGGGTCATCAAACGGCTTAATGACAGTCAATCCCTGCTCTTTTTGCAGCCGATCGCAATGTTCTCCTGCCGCATCCTGACTATCTCCGGTAATCTCAATTGTTGCTCCCCAACGCTGAATGGCATCAATTTTCGCTTTTGGAACCCTGTTCGAGACACATACAACCGCCTTAACTCCAAGCTGCTGCGCTACAAAGGCTACAGCTTGCCCATGATTTCCGGTAGAGAATGTGGTTACGCCCCGTTCGCGTTCCTCAGGAGTCAGACTGAGAATTTTATTGGCAGCACCTCTGACTTTAAATGCACCAATATCATGAAGATTTTCCAGCTTCAAATAAATAGCCGAACCTGTTAGCTGCGAGAGGTGATGCGAATAGATAATAGGGGTTTGTTTGACGATGGAAGAAATTCGCTTTCTGGCTTGCCAGATGTCCCGAATTGTCACTTCTGTTACTTTTGGTAAAGAGTGAGATTGTGCGTAATGCATCGCGAGCCTCCTATAGAATAATGCAATGATTAGAATAGGTGCATTATATAAAAGGCATAAGGGAGCGTCAATTAGATAAATTGACTATAGTTTTCGAAAAAATTTCATACAATTTTGCAGATGTTATCTACATAAAAATTAATTACTATTTCACTATACCAAATTTTAAGAACATTTTGCTAAGTCAGGAGTTCAATCGGCTGAGAAGGAGCGCTGCTATGTCATCATTTACAGTTACCGAATATGGTGAGAGGCTTTACAAAACGAAGCAGAAAATGAGCGAAAAAGGAATCGATGTCTTGCTTGTCACAGATCCTGCCAATATACATTATCTTTCCGGTTATGATGGCTGGTCCTTTTATGTTCATCAAATGCTCATTGTCATAGTTGACGAGGAGCAGCCGTTTTGGATTGGCAGAGGCCAGGATGCGAATGCAGCCAAGGTAACGACATGGCTTCGGCACGACAACATCATTTCCTATACAGATGATTATGTTCAATCGGCAGTCAAGCATCCGATGGACTTTGTTTCCGATATTTTGAAAGAAATCGGACAGGGGAGCCGGACGATTGGTGTAGAGATGGACACCTATTATTTTACCGCTCAATGTTATGAAAGCCTAAAAAAAGGATTGCCGAATGCCGCATTCAAGGATGCGACAGCACTCGTTAATTGGGTGCGGATCATAAAGTCGGAACAAGAAATTGCGTATATCAAAAAAGCAGCAAAAATTGTTGAACGTGCAATGCTTACAGGGGTTGAGTCCATTGAAGAAGGCGTGAGAGAGTGCGACGTGGTGGCAAATATCTATCATGCTCAAATCAGCGGAACTGAGCAGTATGGCGGTGATTACCCCGCTATTGTTCCGCTACTGCCCGCCGGGAAAAAAACATCGACCCCCCATTTAACCTGGACCGATGAACGCTATAAGAGGGGTGAACCCGTGATTTTGGAGCTGGCCGGCTGCTATAGGCGCTATCATGCTCCATTGGCAAGAACGGTGGTAATCGGAGAGGCTTCGGGCATGCTGCAGGACTTGGCAAGTGTGGTGGCCGAAGGGCTTAACACTGCGCTCGCCGCCGTTCGGCCCGGCGTAACCTGTGAAGAAGTCGAGTTAGCCTGGAGGCATTCGATTGCAAAAAGCGGTTTTGCAAAAGATTCTCGCATCGGATATTCCATGGGTCTTAACTATCCGCCCGATTGGGGTGAGCATACCGCAAGTCTTCGCCCGGGGGATATGACCATCTTGCAGCCGAACATGACCTTTCATATGATTCCTGGCATTTGGCTTGATGACTGCGGCGTGGAGATCAGTGAATCGTTTCGGGTGACGGAGACGGGCTGTGAAGTATTTGCAGATGTTCCGAGAGAACTGATTGTAAAGACAACAGAAACAACAGCTCCCGAATCATTCATCGGGTAAAGGGGTGAACATAAGGTGATCATTTTTCGTGAAAATGAAATACGTGCCAGCGTACAAATGAATAAGGAAGCGATATCTATTGTCGAGGACGGCTTTACCCAGTTGGCTTTGGGGAGGGCGACCATGCCTCCGATTCTCCGGGTAGATATTCCGGAGCATAACGGGGAAGTTGATGTCAAGACAGCGTATATTCAAGGGCTTGATACGTTTGCACTTAAGATGTCATCCGGTTTTTTTAACAATTATCAAAAGGGCCTGCCCAGCTTAAGCGGCATGATGATCGTCATCAGCGCGGAAACGGGCATTCCGCTCTCACTTTTACTGGACAATGGATACTTAACGGATATACGGACGGCCGCAGCAGGAGCCGTAGCAGCGAAATATCTTGCCAAGCAGGAATTGGATACGGTAGGTGTGATCGGAGCCGGCGCACAGGCGCGCTATCAGATCCGGGCATTACAGCAGGTGCGTGATTTCAACCGCGTGCTCGTGTACGGGCCTACGCCGGAGCGTGTCGAACGCTATGTCATCGAGATGGAGGAAGAACTAGGTGTCAAAGTGAGCGCGGCCTCTAGTGCGGAGGCGGTCGTCAAAGAAAGCCAGATGGTGGTTACGACCACACCATCCAAAACTCCGATCATCAAACCGGAGTGGCTGCACCCTGGCCTGCATATTACAGCGATGGGTTCTGATGCTGAGCATAAGCAGGAATTGGACGTACATGTGCTAGAGCGTGCCGATCTGCTGGCATGCGATGTGAAAGCACAGTGCTTCCGATTGGGAGAGCTGCATCATGGGGTAGCGCAGGGAATATTGTCCAAGGAGAGCGATATTGTTGAGATCGGGGAGTTAACTGCAGGCCGGATGGCAGGGCGAACGAATGAGGAACAGATTACGATTTGTGATTTAACGGGAACCGGTGTACAGGATACTGTAATCGCGCGGTTTGCCTACAGTGAACTGGTAGCAAAAGGGCTTGGAATTCAATTAGAAAACGAAGAGGGGCGATTGGTATGACAAAAAATTTTGAGAGAGCAAACGTTGGAACAAAAAGTGTATGGGCCGGAGAAGAAGACTATCTTGTTCATGGAGCAACGCAGGTACCTGTTGTTGTGAGCGTAGCGTACGGCTATACCGATATGGATGAGTGGTATGATGTGGCCACAGAAAAAAAGAAGGGGCATATTTATGGACGCAACACCAACCCGACGGTACAGGCATTTGAAGATAAAATGAAAATTCTTGAAAATGCAGAAGCTGCCACAAGCTTCTCTACCGGAATGGCAGCCATCAGCAATACGCTGTATACGTTCTTGCGTCCGGGTGACCGTGTTGTTTCTATTAAAGATACGTATGGTGGAACCAATAAGATTTTTACAGAATTCCTGCCGCTCATGGGGATTGAGGTTGTGCTGTGCACGACGGGTGACCACGAGGCGATAGAAGCTGAAGTAGCGAAGGGCTGCAAAATCCTCTACCTCGAGACCCCGACGAATCCGACGGTAAAGATTACGGACATTGAGCGTATGGCGAAGGCCGGTCATGCAGCAGGTGCGCTTGTTGTTGTAGACAATACGTTTGCAACACCAATCAATCAAAATCCATTAGCACTCGGTGCTGACCTCGTTCTGCACAGCGCAACGAAATTCTTGGGCGGGCATGCGGATGCGCTCGGCGGAGTAGTATGCGGCTCAGAAGAGTTGGTGAAGAAAATCTATCACTACCGTGAAATTAACGGGGCTACGATGGACCCTTGGGCGGCTTATCTCATCCTAAGAGGAATGAAGACCTTAAAGCTGCGTGTTCGCCAGCAGGAAGCGAGCGCGATGAAAATTGCTCAATATTTGCAGGAACAAGAATTCGTCGAAGCGGTATATTATCCAGGACTAGAAACACATGTGAACCATGACATTGCCAAAAAGCAAATGCGAGGCTTTGGCGGGATGCTGAGCTTTGCAATAAAAGGTGGCATGGATGCTGTAAGACACCTCCTGCCGCAGCTGCAGTTTGCAAACCGAGCGGCAAACCTGGGCGCAGTAGAGAGCACATATGGTCCTGCTCGTACAACAAGCCATGTTGAGTGTACACCGGAAGAGCGCGAAGCGATGGGGATTCCTGAAGGATTGGTTCGTTTATCAGTAGGGATTGAAGATACGGAAGATTTACTTGCCGATTTGGAGCAGGCGTTCGAACACATGGCTGCACAAATGCAGCTGGCACCAACAATCGAAAAGTAAATAAAAAACATGACCGGGTGGCGAGCGTCGTCATCCGGTCAAATGGGCTTACGAGGTGAAACAATGGCAACCCAACATGAGTCAATAGTGGAAAGATCGGAAGCGCTTTTTGGACAACTTATTCATTGGCGGCGCAGTATCCATGCAAACCCGGAGATAAGCTATCAGGAATTCCAGACATCCCAATTCGTAGTGGACGTTCTGCGGACGATGCCCGGGATCGAAATCGAAATCGGTGTAGGTTATCCTACCGCAGTTGTCGGTACGCTATCTTCTGGCACCGGTCCAACCATCGCGATTCGCGCGGATATGGATGCGCTTCCGATTATGGAGGAAACCGGCCACAGCTTTCGTTCACAGCATCCAGGGATCATGCATGCTTGCGGCCATGACGCTCATACATCCATCCTGTTAGGTGCGGCTCAACTGCTGGCCGAGCGCTTTCAAAAAGGAGAAATTAAGGGGACGGTTAAGCTGATTTTTCAACCGGCGGAAGAGAGCACGGATGAAAACGGCCTGACAGGAGCGGTCCATATGATCCAAGCCGGAGCTTTGGACGGGGTGGATTGTGCGATTGCACTGCATATGAGTCCGGAAAACCCGGTCGGTGAAGTGCAAGTGCATGAAGGATATAGCATGGCGAATGTGGACGTATTTGAGGCGACGATCTTTGGTACGGGAGGTCATGGGGCTTATCCGCATCTAGGAACGGATCCGGTATGGATGCTAGGGCCTGTACTGCAGGCGCTGCATGGTATTGTTGCGAGGAAGATATCTCCGCTTGAAGCGGCTGTTGTGAGTGTCGGCCAGATTCATGCGGGATCAGCAAGCAATATCATTCCGGCTGAGGTTTACTTGGAGGGAACGCTGCGCAGCTATGATCCTGTCGTGCGAGAGCAGTTAATTACGGAAGTTGAGAAAGCCATTTCTATTGTGGACGTACTCGGGGGCAGTTATCGATTTGCGGTACAGCGCGGAGAACCCGCATTAAAAAATGATGCGACCGTAAATGCATGGCTGCAAGAAACGCTGACAGATCTCTACCCTGGAACGGTGATCAAGCACACTCCATTTGGCCTTGGGGGAGAGGATTTTGCTTACATGGCCCAGATGGTTCCAGCGGCAATGTTCTTTCTCGGCTGCTCCCCCCTAGATGGGATCAAGCGGGAGCTTCATACGCCGATCTTTGATATTGACGAAAAATGCCTGCCTATGGGCGCTGCCATTATGGCGGAAACGGCCGTACGGTTTCTACAAGGCACATATAAGCTAAATCAAAAGTAGGGGGCAGGTTTATGGCACATAAGATTGCTTTGCTCGGCTTTGGAGTTGTCGGGCAGGGAATAGCAGAAATCATTAGAGACAAAGCGGAAGCCCTGCAAGAAGGCATCGGTTTTGACGCGAAAATTGTTGCCATTGCTGATTTGATGAAAGGGTCGCTCTATCATCCGGACGGTCTCGATCTTCATCAGGTGCTTCATACAGTAAAAAATACTGGCAGGCTGGATGAGTATCCTTCCACTCCCGGCTTAATCCGAGGCTGGGATAGCTTCCAGACGATTCGTCAGAGCAACGCGGATACCATTGTAGAGATGACCTTTACCGATATAAAAACGGGACAGCCGGCGATTGACCACTGCCGGGCCGCGTTTGAATCCGGAAAAAATGTTGTGATGAGCAACAAAGGGCCGGTAGCGCTTGCCTATCAAGAACTAGCGGAGCTTGCGAAGAAGCAGAATGTACGCTGGGGATTCGAAGGAACGGTCATGAGCGGAACGCCCGCGTTGCGCATGCCGCTTGTCTCGCTTGCGGGAAACGAAATTCACGAAATCAAGGGAATTTTAAACGGGACAACGAACTACATTCTAACCAAAATGGAAGACGGACTGTCCTATGAAGCGGCGTTACAGGAAGCGCAGGCGCTTGGCTATGCTGAAGCCGATCCAACCAGTGACGTAGAAGGATATGATGCTCAATATAAAGCGGTGATTCTTGCCAATGTTGTAATGAACGTGCCAATGAAAAGGGACGAGATTGCGTGTGAAGGAATCACGCATCTGACACGGCAGGATATTGAGTGGGCAAAAGACAATGGGAAGAGATGGAAGTTAATAGCGGCAATCAAAAAGGAAGGAAATAACATAACCGCAAAAGTAGGACCTGAGGCGATTCCGCTTACAGATCCGTTAGCTGGTATTATGGGACCGGTCAATGCGATTACGTATGCGTGTGATCTGGCTGGGCCGATTACGTTGGTTGGGGCCGGAGCAGGCCGTACCGAAACGGGATTTTCTATTCTGATTGACTTGATTAATATTGCACGTGGACAGATATGAATAGAAAGGGGTAAAAGAAGAATGGCTCTATCAACAACGGTAAAACAAATGGGCATGTATATCGCCGGTGAATGGGTAACACGTACAAAGGTGGTTGAAGTATACGATTCAAAGGACAATAGTTTGATTACGACAGTGCCTGCTGCATCAGCACAAGACATGCGAAAAGCGATTGAAGCGGCCAAAGAGGGAGTCGAGATCGCTGCAGCGATGCCTGTGCATGAACGGATTGCAATTCTGAATCGAGCGGCTGATAGTATTCAGAAGCGCAACGAAGAGTATGCCATAACCATCGCCCGCGAAGGGAGCAAGACGATCCGCGAAGCGCGAAAAGAAGTCATGCGCTGCATCGAAACCCTCCGCATTAGCGCCGAAGAGGCAAGAAGAATCCATGGCGAAACCATTCCATTTGATCAAATGCCTGGAAGCGAAAATCGTGTCGGCTATTATTATCGTTTTCCGATCGGGCTTATTGCAGCCATTACACCGTTTAATGACCCGCTAAATCTAGTAGCCCACAAGGTTGGCCCAGCCATCGCATCAGGGAATGCGATCATTGTAAAGCCAGCAATGGTTACTCCTCTAAGCGCACTCCTTCTGGCAGAAGCTTTTGTTGAAGCCGGACTGCCCCCCAAGGTATTAACCGTCATTACTGGACATGCCAAAGAAATCGGGGATGTTCTTGTCACGCATCCTGATGTACGCATGGTTTCATTTACAGGCGGAATCAAAACAGGTACAGAGATCAGCCATAAAGCGGGATTGAAGAAGATAGGAATGGAGCTCGGTTCGAATTCACCGGTTATTGTGTTAAATGACGCGGATCTGGAGGAAGCGGTGGAATCGACAGTTTCCGGCGCATTTTGGGCAGCGGGGCAGAACTGCCTGGGTGTACAGCGGATTTATATTGAAGAGAAGAGCTATGATGCGTTCGCCCAAGCCTTCATAAAAAGAACGCTCCAGTATCGTGTCGGCGACAAGCTATCTGAAGAGACGGATATGGGACCGATGATTACGGAGAAGGAAGCGATTCGTGTCGAGAAGTGGGTGGCGGAGGCTGTTGATAAAGGAGCGACTCTGCTGTGCGGTGGACGCCGTAGTGGCGCGTATTATATGCCGACTGTATTAGCGGATGTTCCAAAAGATTGTACGTTGGCGAAGGAAGAAATATTCGGACCGGTTGTCCTGCTGTATTCGGTCCCCGATTTTGACACAGCGATTGTCAAATCTAATGATGTGAATTACGGGCTGCAGGCTGGAATCTTTACCCGCAATCTCGATCGGGCATTTCAGGCGATTCATCGTATGAATGTAGGCGGTGTGATGATCAATGACAGCACGGATTACCGAATTGATGGGATGCCATTTGGAGGCGTTAAAGGTTCAGGTTTAGGTCGAGAAGGGGTAAAGTTTGCAATTCAAGAAATGACAGAGCCAAAAGTTGTATGTTTTAAGCTGAGTAAATCTAGCTAAATTAAATAATTATTTACGGTTAAGATAGTGATATATATAATTAAATGTATTATTCATAAAATAAAATGTTTTTAGATGAAGGAAGAGAGGACTCCTGGGGATAGCCTCAACCGGAGTTCTCCTCTGCGTAAGAGAAAACGATTACATGGGGAGGGTGCGTATGCTGCGCTTTGATGTGGAAGAATACCAGACACGATTGAAAAAAACGAAGCAGTCCATGAGTGAAAAAGGGATTGATGTGCTGTTGCTTACCGATCCGGCTAATATGAATTATCTATCCGGCTATGATGGCTGGTCCTTCTATGTTCATCAGCTCCTCATCGTTATGATTGATGAAGATCAGCCAATATGGGTGGGCAGGGGAATGGACGCGAATGCTGCGAAGGTAACGGCCTGGATCGATGAAGACCGCATTCTTGCGTATTCGGATGATTATGTTCATAGTACTGTAAAGCATCCAATGGATTTTGTAGCTCAGATCATAGCGGAGAGAGGACAGGATAGCAGCGTAATTGCAGTGGAGATGGATGCATACTATTTTACCGCGCAGTGCTATGAGAGCTTGAAGAAAGGACTGCCTACTGCCCGTTTTGTCGATGGAACCAATATGGTGAATTGGGTCCGCCTCATTAAATCGGAGCAAGAGATTACGTATATGAAGCGGGCGGCCAAAATTGTAGAAAACGCGATGCGCATAGGTATTGAATCCATCGAAGAAGGTATACGGGAATGTGATGTGGTAGCGAAAATCTACCATGCTCAAATCAGTGGAACCGAGCAGTATGGCGGTGACTACCCCGCTATTGTTCCGCTGCTGCCTGCCGGAGAAAAAACATCGACACCGCACTTAACCTGGACCGATCAAACCTATAAAAGGGGCGAACCTGTGATCCTGGAGCTGGCTGGCTGCTATCACCGCTATCACTCCCCATTGGCAAGAACGGTTGTAATCGGAGAGGCACCGGCAAAAATCAGTGAGTTAGCCAAGGTGGTGGGCGAGGGAATCAACAATGCATTGGACGTTATTAAACCGGGTGTTACGTGCGAAGAAATAGAGCAAGCCTGGAACAAGTCGATTGCAAAAAGCGGCTTTACAAAGGACTCCCGCATTGGGTATTCGATGGGATTGAACTATCCACCGGATTGGGGTGAGCATACCGCAAGCATCAGAAAAGGAGATCGAACTATCCTGCAGCCGAACATGACCTTTCATATGATTCCTGGCATTTGGCTTGATGACTACGGAGTGGAGATCAGTGAATCGTTTCGGGTGACGGAGACAGGATGTGAAGTGCTGGCGAATTTTCCGAGAGAGTTGTTTGTTAAGAAATAAAGACGGATCAAGAAACCCTGACAGAATAGAGAGAAAGCGTTTACAGAAGAGTAGAGTGATATACTTCATTACTTGAGCAGCTCTCCTATTAAAAAACAAGTGTGAATAACACGGATAAAGGGTGATCATTTTGAAAAATGATATAAAGCGGGCATCGCATAATAATGTAGTTTTTTGGGCCTCCGCGGCTATTGTTCTCCTGTTTGTTATTGCAGGAGTGGTTGCGCCGGGAGGCTTTGCGAAATATGCTTCCGCGATTTTTGATTTCACGACCATTAATTTTGGCTGGTTCTATTTGCTTTCGATGGTGTTTTTTGTAGGCTTTTGCCTTTTCATGGCTTTTAGCCGGTATGGCAAAATCAAGCTGGGAGCAGACCATGAAAAGCCGGAGTACTCCTTTTTTACCTGGATCAGTATGCTGTTTAGCGCAGGCTTTGGAGCCGGGCTGGTGTTTTGGGGAGTAGCTGAGCCGATGACTCATTTTGCTTCTCCTCCATTTAAGGGCATGGAGCCGCAGTCGGCTGAGGCGGCACGCACTGCCATGCGCTATACATTTTTCAACTGGGGAATACATCAGTGGTCGGTATTCGCGGTCGTAGGTCTTGGTCTTAGCTACTTTCAATTCCGTAAAAAGAGTAATTCTCTCATCAGCTCAACCCTGCAGCCTGTTATGGGAAAGCGTAAAAGTTATTACTTAAAGAATGGGATTAATATTCTAGCCGTGATTGCAACGATAACAGGGGTTGCTACATCGTTTGGAATGTCTGTTCTCCAAATTAACGGCGGATTGAAGTATGTCTTCTCCATTCCGGATCATACGTGGGTGCAGCTGCTGATTATTACCGTTTTGTTTGTTCTTTATATGACCTCTTCTGTAACGGGACTTGATAAGGGGATTAAAGTCTTAAGCAACATCAATATGGGTATGGCGCTCTGCCTGATGCTGTTTGTTCTCTTTGCTGGACCGACAGTTTTTATCCTTAATGGATTTACACTTGGAATTGGCGATTATATTCAGCATTTCATAGAGACAAGCTTTTATTTAACCCCTTATGAAGGCGGAACTTGGGTACGTGATTGGACCATATTTTATTGGGCTTGGGTCATCGCATGGTCCCCCTTCGTCGGCTCGTTCGTGGCACGTGTTTCCAAAGGACGAACCATCCGCGAATTTGTTATGGGTGTTTTGATCGTACCTCCGTTTATTGGATTGGTCTGGATTGCTATCTTTGGCGGAACGGCTCTGCATATGGATTTGTTTGAGAATACAGCGATCGCAAATGCGGTATCAAAAGATATTACAAGCGCGTTGTTTGTCATGCTAAATGAGCTTCCGCTTTCTTCGCTGCTGTCTGTTGTATCGATTGTGCTTATCGCGATCTTCATTGTTACATCTGCGGATTCGGCAACGTTTGTACTTGGTATGATGACATCAAAGGGTAACTTAAATCCTTCCATGCTCGCTAAGGTAATCTGGGGTGGATTGATGGCTGCCATTTCCGCTGTTCTCATTATTAGCAGCGGATTAAAAGGACTTCAGACGGCATCACTCGTTACCGCCCTACCGTTTACCTTTATTTTAATTGCGATGTGTATTTCACTTGTGAAATCATTGCGGCAGGAGCAGCATCAACAGCAGCTAGGGGGGCAATCATACAGCGAGTATTCCAAGGAAGAGAAGAAGGCAAGTTCAGGATAAGTGATAAGATAGGCAGCCTGAGTCAGAAATAGCAGGAGACTCAGGCTGTTTTTTTCTGTGAAAATTATAAAAAAATCCCCCTTACAATTCACAGCGTCCTTTACACTGTGAATCATAAGAGGGACAGGAGATTACCTATAAAACCATCTCTGTATCTGGTTGGCTGCTTCATTGCTGTTTCTCCTGTTATTCATATTTATGGCTGAAATTTTCTGATTCATCAATATAATAGTCATCGTGGCGAATCTCGTCATCTGCATAATGCACATCATCTGCATACGTCACTTCCGCTGCTTCCCGGCATTTGCTGCAATAGCTTCGGCTTCGTTCCCAGAGTACCAACTCTTCACCGCAATAAATACACATGTCTTTCATTCGGTAACGCCTCCTTTGATACTCATGGAATATATACGTAGACTTATCTTTACCACTTATTTTTCTTTGTGAAACATGCTCTATGTAAAGCAAGTTGAAAAAGGTGAGGCATATACTGCGTATGCTACAATAGAAGGGAAGCAAAAGAGAAAGGGGTACATCTATGGAGCAATGGCGTTTTCTCGATACGGGAATCAGTTCCCCGGCGATGAATATGGCGATTGATGAGGCGGTTCTAACTCTACATAGTGAAGGAAAAACGAAACCTTCCGTCCGCTTCTATACATGGAAGCCAGCAACGGTATCAATCGGCTATTTCCAGAAAGCTGAGAAGGAAATTGATCTAGATAAAGTAAGGCAATACGGTCTCGGGTTCGTACGACGTGCGACTGGAGGTAGAACGGTTCTGCATGATAAGGAGCTTACATATAGTGTGATTGTCTCTGAATTGCACCCGGCGATGCCATCAGGCGTAACCGATGCCTATCGTATTATTAGTGCGGGACTGGTAGAGGGTTTCAGGCTGTTGGATTTAGAGGCCGATATGGTAAATCCAGATCAGGCGAAGCTTGCTGCCCCATCCTCTGCGGCTTGTTTTGATGCCCCGTCCTCGTACGAACTAGTGGTAGAGGGGAAGAAGGTGGCCGGAAGCGCTCAGACAAGGCAGAAAGGCGTGATTCTACAGCACGGTGCCATTCTGCTGGATATGGATGCCGATATGCTGTTTGATATTATTCGTCATCCGAATGAGCGAGTGCGGGAGTGGCTGAAGAAGAGCTTTGCAGAGAAGGCGGTTGCGATTAATCAAGTGCGCAGGGCTCCGGCAACGGTCGAGGAAGCGAGTGCAGCGTTTCGTAAAGGATTTGCCAAGGGGCTCGGGGTAGAGCTTGTGGATGATGAATTGACGATGGAAGAGAAAGCGCTTGCCGAACAGCTTGTACGGGAGAAGTACGGCTGCGATGAATGGAATTACAAGCGATAGAACCGAGGTAGAAAATAAAAACGGCCGACGAGGCCGTTTTTTGTGCGGTTGAGCAAGAGAAATAGCTTGCGGGATCGCAATATATTTTGTCGAAAAATTTTTCGAGGAAAAACAGGAAATTAACTATATATTGTGGTAATATCTATATGTAAGCACAATATATTGACGTATTAGCAATCGTTGGTTTAGACTAATAAGGACACCTATTCAATGTATCAGACCGGGTATGAATGGTCAATTTATATTTCAACCAGTTGGAGGGCGAAAAATGGAGACAACAACTGAAATGGCGGGCAAAACGAAACTGGAAGGATTAAGCGAAAAAATTTTCCTCGACCGTTATGCGCTCAAAGATACGAATCCTGACAATGTACAAGCCGGAGACACTGTACTTGTTTTAACAAAAGATGATCCGAAATTCCCAAAAAAGGAAGTCGGTGTAGTAGAATCGCGTGAAGGCAAGATCATCCACGTGAAATTGCGGAATGGTGACGTGGTGGAAGCGGATGTAGAGAAGGCGCTGCGCACGCTTGAGAGCACACCGGATGAGATGTGGGATCGCCTGGCGAAGACGATTGCATCCGTTGAGACAACACCGGAGAAGCAAGCGGAGTGGACGGAGAAGTTCCGTAATCTGCTGATGGATTGGAAGCTTGTTCCGGGTGGGCGGATTGCAGCCGGTGCCGGTGCAAATGATGAGCTGACGCTGTATAACTGCTACGTAATTCCATCCCCGCACGACAGCCGCGGCGGTATCATGGAAACGCTGAGCCAGATGACGGAAATTATGTCACGCGGGGGCGGGGTCGGCATTAACCTCTCCAGCCTTCGTCCGCGCCGTGCACAAGTGCGTGGAGTGAACGGTTCATCGAGCGGTTCTGTATCATGGGGCGGATTGTTCAGCTATACAACCGGATTAATTGAGCAGGGTGGAAGTCGTTAATACCATGGCGACGTAACTTCGCGAATTGCTGGAACATCCTAAAGCTATCTGAGCTACAACGTGGCTGGCAACGGCGAGCGTGAACGCATAAAAATCGGATGGATGCAACAATGGACAATCAGCAGCCAAGCGCCTTTGGAAACGGAGGCGAAGGTTCAACGACTATTAAAAGTTCCTACGTTACATCGTATCCCGCATGAAGGAATTCATTAAGAGGGAAGTAATATGGAACGAGTAAATCGTAGACAGCGGAGACGTTACTACGAGGCGCGAAGCAAGGAAAAGCTTCAGCAGTACCTTATTCAGCTTTATAATCAAGGGCATACTGAGAATGAAATAGCTAAGCTTATAGACATTCCTAGAGGAACTGTTTCTCGTTGGATGATAGAAATAGGATTAAAGGGCAGGCCTTGTGGAGAAGCGGGAAAAGTAAAATCGAAACGGTATCGTTATGATGAAAATTTTTTCGCTACAATTGATACTCCTGATAAAGCTTACATCGTTGGTTTTATTAACGGTGATGGTTATATTGTCGATAGAGGGAAAAGCAAAAGAATGGGGATTGTGCTTTCTATAGCGGATCGACAAATATTAGAAGACATTGCTTTATACATGGAGATGCAAGATATGTTGAAGTTTCACAAGGCAACATATTCTAATGAGCAGATGAAAGCTTCGCTTATAATTAACTGCACAAAGATATGCGATGATTTAATCCGATTAGGAATATCTCCACAAAAGACGGGAAAAGAGCAATGGCTTAATTTTAACAGACAAGACTTACAATGGGCCTTTATCCGCGGTATATTTGATGCTGATGGACACATTTACGACCATAGAAGTCAGAGAAGATGGAGAAAAAGGTTCGGTATTACCGGTTCGCAGGCTTTATTGAATGATATACTGTTATTTTTTAAGTCTAAGGAAATTGCTCTAGGAATTAATGGCTTATATAAAAAGCAAGGTTGTTATGACCTCCATATAACTTCACAAAAAGATTTGTGTAGAATCTATAATGAAATGTATGCCTATGGAACATTAAAGCTGAATCGAAAGTATGAAAAGTTTACTTCCTTGATGATATAGTCTGAACTCATGTGAAAGCATGAGAGATAGGCAGAAATGACCTATCCACTCGCTACAGGCGGGGAGTAACATAAAGCGTGGAGCATTAATGCTAATGATGAACGACTGGCACCCGGATGTGCTGGACTTCATTACGGTAAAACAGAATATGGGACAGATTACAAATGCTAACCTATCTGTTTGCGTCAGCAACGATTTCATGAAAGCTGTTAAAGAAGACCTGGAATGGGATTTGAGATTCCCGGACACAACAGACCCGGAATATGATGAGGTCTGGGATGGCAATATGGAGAAATGGCTTGAGCTTGGCAAGCCGGTGCGTGTATACAAAACAATTCGTGCACGTGACATGTGGCATACAATCATTGAGTCGGCATGGAAATCCGCTGAGCCTGGTGTTGTATTCATGGAATACTACAATCAGATGTCGAACAGCTGGTACTTTAACCCGATTATTTGTACGAATCCATGTGGGGAACAGGGTCTCCCAGGGTGGGGCGTTTGTAACTTATCTGCAATTAATCTTTCAAAATTCACAAAAGACGGCGATGTAGATTGGGAAAGCCTTGCGACAACCGTGCGCCATTCTGTGCGTTTCTTAGACAATGTCGTAGATGCAACACCATATCACTTCCCAGAGAATGAAGCGAACCAGAAGAACGAGCGCCGTGTCGGCCTTGGAACGATGGGTCTTGCAGAGATGATGATCAACCTAGAAATCCGCTACGGAAGTCAGGAATCTCTTGATTTCTTGGACAAGCTATATAACTTTATTGCTCGTGAATCATATCTGGCATCTACAGAAATTGCTGCCGAAAAAGGAAGCTTCCCGGCGTTTGATGCGGACCTCTTCCTGCAAAGCGGCTTCATGAAGCAGTTTGATGAGGAAGTGCGCAGTGCGGTAAAAGAGAACGGCATGCGCAACGTAACCGTTTTGACACAGGCTCCTACCGGATCGACAGGAACGATGGTGGGTACGTCTACAGGCATCGAGCCATTTTATGCGTTTGAATTCTATCGTCAAAGCCGTCTGGGATTCGACAAGCAGTACGTGCCGATTGCAAAAGAATGGCTTGAAGAGAATGATGCAGAAAAGCTGCCAGATTATTTCGTAAGCGCAATGGATCTATCGGCAGAAGACCACGTGCGTGTACAGGGTGCCATTCAGAAATGGGTGGACAGCTCCATCAGTAAAACAGCGAACGCACCGACAGACTTCACCGTTGAAGATACAAAAGCATTGTATGAACTTGCCTTCGACCTTGGCTGCAAAGGCGTAACGATCTACCGTGACGGCAGCCGTGATGTACAGGTTCTGACGACAAAAGGCGAAGAGAAAGACGAAAAGAAAGAGACAACTACGCTGAAGACGAAAACAGAGGAAATCTCTCAAGCGACAGATCTTGATGAGATGCCGCCGACAAAAGACTACCGTCGTCGTCCGCTTCGTCTCAAAGGCGCAACCTATAAGATGAAAACGCCACTCGGCAAAGCCTACATAACGGTAAACGAAGCAGATGGTGCACCGTTTGAGGTCATTGTAAACGTAGGAAAAGCGGGTAGCGATGTATTTGCGATGTCTGAGGCGCTTGGCCGTGTATCTACGCTGTTCCTCCGCTTTGGTGAACTGCCGGATGGTAACAAGGCTCGTCTGTTAATTAAGCATCTGAAAGGGATTGGCGGCTCCGGTGCTGTTGGTTTCGGTGCCAACCGTGTCGATTCGATTCCGGATGCGGTAGCAAAGGCGATTGAATTCTACCTTGATGAGAATGAAGGCACACCGGTAGCGGCTGCGATTGATGTAGATGTACAGGCTCCGGCTGCGATGCCTGAGCAAGAAGAGACGCATGAGCGCGATGAGGATGGGGACATCTATCGTGAAGGACTCGATCTGTGTCCAGAATGCGGCGCGGCAGCGCTTGTAGCTGAAGAGGGCTGCAAGCATTGTGAGTCATGCGGCTATTCCCGCTGCTCGTAAGTATGATGAGAATGTCAGTTATATTCATATAAATGTGTGATTTTTCATAACAGGTGAGAAAAATTACGTTTTAGGTGAGAATTTTGCTTCATTATTATTGACAAATGAATAAAATACACATTTAATTTAATAATTATACAACTGGGTGAGGGCATTAATGTTCTCACCCTTTTTTGGGGGGATCTTATGCAGCCAACAATATTGTTAAGCAGACCAGACCCAATCTCTGATGAAGGTTTGTTTGGATACATAATAAGAATTTTGTACCAAAATAAATATAAGCTTCGTTGGATAAAGAGCTTAATTAGTTTAGAAAAAGGACAACTAAGAAAATATGATATCTTAAGTATCAATGAAGAAAATCTGATTAAATTAGCATTCTTATTTGATAAAGAAATAGAGGAACTAAAAAAAATAAATTTCAAATTAGAAAATGGAGGACACAAGAGTGAAAACAATGTTGTGAAAGAATATGTACAAGTTATGCATGTCGCTACAGACAAACTAAGAATATGCTCAGAATGTATTAAACAATATGGATATTTACGTAAAGTTTGGGATTTATTTTCGTATACTGTATGTCATTTTCATAGGCAGTTGCTTATAGATGTTTGCCCAAATTGTAACTGTAAAATTACTTTCCATAGTATGCGAAAATATCACTGTAATAATTGTGATTTTGATTTAATCAGTTCTCCAGCCAAATACTCAGAGAATGTTTACGTTTCAAAATTAATATATGAAAAACTTCACTTAAGTAGAAGAAATAAAGATAACTCAAACCCTTTGGAAAGTTTAAGTCTTATTGATCTAAATGATGTATTATTTTTTATTGCTAAATCATTTCCAGAAAACGTAGATCAGAACGTAATTGTAACTAGGAAGTATAATATAGCTGAATTAAGTGAATGGTTAACCAAATCATATAATGTCTTTAATTATTTTCCGGAAAATTATTATAAATTTTTAGAGGATATAAAAATAAGAAGAAGGCAAATTATCCAATCTTCACAAATTGGGATCACAAAGGATTTTGGAGAGTTAACAAGAAAGATTTACAAATATTTCGATAATGAAGATTTCAATTTTTTGAGGGAGGGGTTTGAAAATTATTTAGATATTCATATTCAAGATTACATATCAAGCACATTTAACAAGTCTGATATATTCAGAAATAAATATTTAACTGGGCATCAAGCTGAAAAGGTTTTAGGAATAAAAATTTATATTATTCGCATTCTGATAAATAAGGGAGTTTTTAGAGGATATTATGAAGCAAACAATAGGATTTACAATACTATACTATTAAAAACAGATGTACTTGAATTCAAAAAAAATATGATTAAAGGGATTCCTAATCTTGCAGATGTTTTGGGACTTGATGTAAAGGGCTGCGAATGTTTAGTAGAATCCTCATTAATCTCTCCAGTCCTGTCACCTAAAGAAGATAATGCTTCATTTAGCATTTTTAATAGACAAGACACTGAAGCAATATTTAAGAAAATCGACTCAAATATGAAATTACCAAAATGTCGTAATGAAGGAGCTGTATATTCTTTTAAAGAAGCGCAGATGTTTGTAAGGGAATACGGCAAATCCTTAAAAGACTTTATTTTTTCACTGATTGACGGTGAGTTAGTGCCAGTCAACATAAATAACCAATCGTTTGGATTTCAAAAATATCATTTCGATCAAGGATCTTTGGATTTATATGTGAAGAACTGTGTCAGAAAGAAAAAGTGTACATATAAGAGAAAGCATGGCGGCTACCTCGGGGATAAGTCTTATGTAACTGAAAAGAATGAGGATAGAAAGTATTACTCAATTGCCGAAGCTGCGAAAAAAATAAAAGTTACAAGTTATGATATCAGTCATTGGATAAAAAGGGGCTATATTGAAGCTATTCAAGTTAGAAAGAACTTGGTTCTTGTAAATAAATCAAGTTTGGATAAATTTGTTGATAATTACTGGACTGTAAGTTTTTTGGAAGTTGGAAAAGGATATAACAAACACCTAGCTAAACATTTAATCAATAATGGTATCCAACCGGTTTCGGGACCTTCAGTTGATGGATATACCAAATACTTATTTGTTCAAAGTGATGTAAATATGTTTTTAGATGGAAATTTCACATAGAAAACTTAATTCTTAATAAATACCGGTATTTGAAATGCATACTTTTTTCTTCGACAGCAATTGGTGATATTTAAACAGACAATGGGGTTAAAGAGGGACTTCATTTAATATCCAGTTTCACCTGACAAAGCTACTGCTGATCCCCGTTTGAATTACTAGTTGTTTACAACAATATATAGACATAACATGACTATATTCGTCAAAGGATTAAATACAGATCGTAACGAAATATGATTAATGAAAAACTTGTAGTAAATTAGCAGTCACCCACCCTTACTTGGTTTAGAGAATGCTTGCTAATGGCAACACTAATTTTGAGAGGTGAATTTAAATCGTACAGCATGCTAGAAAAATAAAAGCGAGTAAAGGTAAGCATTATCGTTGGAAAGTGCCTTTTCTCAAAACTGGTAAAATGATTCACTGTGAAAGTAGTATTGAGAGAGATTATGTTAGAATAGCTGATTACGATCCAAACATCCTTGAGATTATCCATCAGCCTTTAGCTATTCCTTATCTGTATAAGCACAGAAAACGTGATTATTATCCTGATTTCAAAGTGTTGACAAAGGATGGTTTAGTAAGGATTGTTGAGATTAAACCAACAAGTAAAATTAAAAAGCCGGAGAACGAAATTAAGTTTCTTGTAGGGCGTCTTTATTGTGAGAAAATGGGGTGGAATTATTGTGTTGTAACTGACGTTCAACTTCGACAGGGATATTTACAACGAAACTTATCTCTTTTACGAGCACTAGCAGATCAGCATATCCCAATTCAAAAATTAAAATATGTGTTACAAATGCTTCGAGATTCAGGAGATTGTACGATAGAGATGCTTAGAGAAAATTGCAACAATTTGAATAGCGAAGAATTTTATAAAGCAATATACTCTCTTATTTACTATAAAAAAGTATATGTAAATTTGATTAGTGATAAATTAACGGATATTTCTATTGTTTCATGTGGAAGAACAGAGGAGGAATATCAATGGAGAGAGTATCATTAACTCCAGGTATCAAATTTCGTTTGAATGATCAAGAGTATATGGTTCGGAAGTATATTGGCGATGATATCGAAATCACTAATTTATCCTATGACAACCAAATTGAAATACACTCTGAAAATGAATTATTAATTGCCTGGTATGAAAACCGGCTAACCATAAAGAAAGAGATTGGGAAAAAAGAAGAAGAAATTATAGTGTATGATACTGGTGTGCTTACGGATGAAGAACGTGATCTAATGGAGAAGCGGTATCAAATACTAAAACCGATTATTACGGGTGAAGTTAAATCAGCTAAGTATAAAGATTATCTTTCTGCCTTACCCCAAGAACTCAAAAATATCATTGGTTTGCCAGCTTCCCTGTATCGCTGGAAAAAACGTTGGGAAGCTACTGAAGACAAGCGCAGTTTAATTCCTAATGATCGTTTTAAAAAGAGAGATTATAATACGGATCCAATTGTGGTATCGATTATTGAGGGTATTTTGCGTAAGGAAGAAAGAACCGGTCTTCAGTCGACCATTAGAGACAAATGGATTGAAATGAAAGAACGAGTGAAGGAATATAATGAAACACGTGACGACGATCAAAAAATAAAACCTTGCAGCCTTACAACGGTCTTTCGTATTGTACAAGACAAAACAGATAGCTATGCCAAGGATAAGGCTAGGCATGGTGTGGTTCAAGCTGATTTGAATAAGAATGGATCTACTGCAGAGGTTGAAGTTGAACGACCCTTACAACGTGTTGAAATTGACTGGACCCCAATTGATCTATTGATTGTAGATACACAGACATCGAAACGGAAACGATATTATCTTGTCTTAGCCGTTGATAAATACAGTCATTACCCCCTTGGTTTTTACATTTCCCCTCAAGAACCTGACACTAGAGCCATTAAGCAGTGTTTGCTTCATGCGATGCTACCCAAGGTTCATCTACGTACCTTATACCCACGTCTTCAACATGATTGGCTCGCTTATGGAGTTCCAGAAACAGTTGTACTTGACAACGCTAAAGTAAATGAATCCCAGGATTTAGAGGAAGTATGTTCATTGCTTGGAATTGAAATGCAATACTGTCCAGTAAAAGCAGGTCATCATAAGGGAACAATTGAACGGACATTTAAAACGTTAAATTCTAAAGTGTTTCATAAAATCCCAGGTACTACTTTTTCAAACCCACAAGAGAAGTCCCAATATAATTCGGACAAGGAAGCATGTGTTACCTTGCGGGCATTGTATGAAATTATCCATATTGCTTTAATTGACCTCATTGCAAATGACATTAGCCCAGAACTAGGTATGAAGCCAGAAGTTATGTGGAAGGAAGGATTAAAAGAAACTAGAGTACAACGAACCCTTCCATATAAAAAAGAACACTTGAAATTATTGCTTGCAACTGGTGTTGATATGCGAACTATTACGAACAAAGGTATAGAGATTCAATCGCAATTTTTCCAAAGTCCGGAATTAATGCGTTTGTTTGATGAGAAGAAACGGAAAAAGGATGACCGTAAAGTAAGGGTACGTTATGATATGGCTGACATGCGTGTAATACATATTTGGGATGAACAGAATCTTCAATATATAGAAGCAGCACCAACAAGAAATAGTTTGCGTCGCAAAAGGATTGATCCTAATCATCCTGTCCATTATGAGCAATTACATGCATACTCATACAACAACGAGCAAGCGTATCGGAATTTTGATACGAGTGTTCTTGCAGAAGCTCAAAATAGAATTGACGAAATTGTGCAACATAGTAGGAAGACTCTACGTCAAATCGAGATGTTACCAGATGACGTACGAGCAAAACAGTTTGCAGAAGATTTAGGAGCAATACAAGCCATTTATGATGTACAGCTGGCACCAAGTGATATTGAATCATTGCAATTGGTAGAAGAGATAACGGAGAAGTCAAAGAAAACATCAAAAAGTACTTCAAGTAGAAAAGAAAAGAAGGGAAGGAATAAAGAAAAACGGGAAGGTGGCTCTGACAGTCAAAATGTATCCCCTGTTATAAATGAGTATAACTATGGTGAAGGGGATAACGAGGATCTTCAAGGATTCGAAACTACGATTCGTAGAAGGGTATAAAAATTGAATGAAGAATGGAGATATAAAGTGACTCATTTTGAATCATTGAACGGTGTCCGTCCTACTCTTCCAGAGTATGCAAAAAGGGTTGCACACGTAAAGGCGATAGTAGTTAAACATCCGAATTTCAATGAAGTATTTTCTGAATTGGAGGAAATACATGCATTATCTAAGGAAAGTGTTATTACTGATCAGTTATGCATATTAGGTCCTACTGGGGCTGGTAAAACTACATTGGTTGATGAGTATGTGGCTAATTTTCCTAGGCAAGTCCAAAAGGAGCGAACGGTTATTCCTGTTTTGAATGTTAAAGTTCCGCCTCGTGCAAGGTTTCCTAAAGTTCTTGCATCAAAAATCCTTCGAACAATGGGTGATCCGTTATTTGACTCGGGTACGGAAGAAAACATGACTCACCGTATACAAAACTTTGTTAAGGCGTGCAGAATCGAAATAATCATTTTAGATGAATTCCAGCATTTGATTGACCGAGACACGGATCACGTTTTAGCAACGGCATCGGATTGGTTAAAAACTTTTATCGAAGAAATTAATATTCCAGTGGTGTTGTGTGAATTGCCCGAGTCGGAACGGATCTTTAAGCATAATGAACAATTGGATGGCCGATATCCTAATCGAGCATTTTTACATCCGTTTAGTTTTTCAACCACTGAAGAAAAGCTTGCGTTTAGAAAGTTCCTTAAAGCCATTGATCATGAATTACCCTTTAGTAAACTTTCAAATCTAGCTGATCCCGATGTGGCTGGGAAGCTCTATTATTTTTCTTTTGGTGTTCCTCGATATGTAATGGATTTACTAAAGCAGGCTACAAAATTTGCATTGAAAAAAGGTCAAGATCATGTTTGCGAAGTTGATTTGGGAGATGCTTTTCAAAAGATTACTCGTTCGATTCGTCCATTTGCGATAAACCCATTTGCTAATAAGAACTTTAACTTAGATGAAGAAATCGAAAAAGAGCGGCTGCAGCAAGAGAGTTTATTTAAACAAAATCACGATAGAAGACGTAAGCAGAAAAAATAATATTATATTTTTGATACTCATTTAGCACTTGCTACCCTAGGCAAGTGCTCTTTTATTTAATCTAGTATGAAAAAGGATTATGAAGAAAAGACTGAAGGTATGAATGGGAAAGGTGTGAGAAACATGGAAGAAATGTCTGATCAGATGTTTTTAATCCGTCCAGAAATTCTCTGTGGGGAGAGTTTATTAAGTTATCTGGAACGTTTATGTTCGAAAAACTGTTATTCGAATACTTCTTGGATTTTAAAATTAATTTCAACAAGGCCATCTCAAATACAAAACAATTTGTTTACAGAACAAGATGTTCTTTTATTATCCCACCTAACAGGGCAAGAATTCCACGAGCTATATAAACATAGTTTACTTTATTGGTGTTCACAATTATTTGGACATTCATATGAGAAATATTTGCTAAAAAATAAGGTGAAATATTGTCCTATATGTATACAGGAAGAAACTGTTCACCAATACATTTGGGGATTGCAACAGGTATGTCTTTGTATTACTCATAAATGCGAATTAGTAGATTCTTGTCAGGCATGTTTTAAAAAAGTTAGTCATCGAGAATTAATATCCGGCCGTTGCAAAGAATGTGGGTTCCGTTATAAAGATGCTTTAATAAAGTATGAAAATATTTATTCACATTTTTATCAAAGTCAAGTTGGATTACAAAATGCTATGTTTAAAAAGACAGAAATAATTCTAGGAAAAGAAGGGATTTTGTTTCCTAAATTTTTAAGGTTGGCAAATGCTTCATTTCACCTTTTGGAGGGGCTATATAGTTTTGTTGATGATCAAGAGAGTATAATTAGGATTTTTAACAACAAGAAGGGAGTAAGTCTAACAAATCGAAAATGTCTAAGCGCATATGCTAACGTTTGGTGGATGTATATTGATTTTCCAAATAATTTTTACCGTGTTTTAGAAGTATTTGTTTCAAAAAAAAGTCATTCGCATATGTATTCACAAAAAAAACAATTTGAAAGAGTACTGGATGAATTTCCGATGATTAAAGAAGCATATGCTGATTTTTGGGTTCGTAAAATAGATGCAGGTTTAGCTAGGAAGGATATATCTATCTTTAAGAGTGAACAAGCCCTACTGGAACAGAGAACAACGCTTCGTAAAGAAGAAGTCAAAGCTTTAGCTGGATTATCATATGGTTCTATTCAACATATCGTTGATGCAGGCAAAGTACAAATGAATGAAGTTAAAAGAGGAAAGAAAACGATATATCTTATTGATCGTGAATCTTTAGAAATAGCATTGAAAGATGCAGATAGTTATATAAACAAAAAAGAAGCTGCGGATATTTTAGGTATACAACGTGAATCTATTGTTAGCCTTGTTAAAGCAGGTCTCCTAACAGAAGTTCAAACACCATACGCTTCTTACGTAAAAATAAAAATTGAAGAAGTGAACAAATTACTTCAAGAATGTAGAGAAGAGCCATGTAAAGGGGAAATTAATGGAATCACCTTTTATGAGGCATTAATTAAGTTCTCTGTTTGTGGTCTAAGTATTGAAAGACTGTTGCAGTTCACATTAGAGGGTAGAATTCATCCGAAATCAAAAAGAATAAATGGTAATTTAGCAGATAACTTATATTTAGAAAGTGAATTACGAGCTTGTATTGAACAGATAAAATACGAAAAACAGATTCAAGAAGGTTATTACATGACAGATGTAATCAAACTTCTGAAGATTGGTGAAAAAAAAATGTGGTCTCTTATCAATAAAGGTATAATAGTGCCAGATAAAATTATTATGTGGAAGGATGGAAGGAAAAGATATTTGTTTAGTAAAGAACAGGTATCTGCAGTTGCAAAGCTGAGGAATAGTAAATGGTGAAATTATCATGTTTAGGATTAATTGAAGTGGACCGTACCATAAGTAACTACAAACCTTTAATATATAGTAACAGGGGTGTTGATTATCCAGTTTCAGACAAACCACTCCCGTACAACTGTTTGTAGCTTTTTATGAATGATTGAAAAATAAGCTGCCATT